>NZ_WPCD01000045.1:0-18932 GCF_009741955.1 Halogeometricum sp. CBA1124
CGACGGCGTCGTCCTCGCGCGTCAGGAGGCCGCGCCCGGCGGCGACGTCGATGAGTCGCTTCGCCTGGTCGGGCGAGAACCAGTCGCGGTCCAGGGAGAGAGCGACCACGAACTCGCCTTCGCCCATGCGAGAGGTCCCGCGCTGTTTGAACGGCACCGCCACCGCGACGTCGAGGCTCATGTCCACGTGTCGGGTCGCGCCCGCACAAGGAGTTCCCGGTTTCGTCCGTCCGGCGGGCGCTCGCGGCCCGGGTGAGTGTGCGGCACACGACGAGGGGCGATTCGAGCGATTGAAGTACTTACCGGGATACTCTCCCCCTATGAAGGACCAAGGACGCTCGAAGCGGAAGCGCACCGGCGGGCGACTTCGACCCTCGCACAAGAAGAAGCGATACCAACTCGGCCGCGAACCGACCGAGACGACCGTCGGCGAACCCCGATTCCGCGTCGTCGACTCCCGCGGTAACAAGCAGAAGGTCCGCGCCCTCTCGACCAACGTCGCGCAGGTCGCAGACGGCGGCGACGTCGCCGAGGCCGAGATAGAGAACGTCGTGGACAACCCCTCGAACGTCAACTACATCCGCCGGAACATCATCACGAAGGGCGCCATCATCGAGACCAGCGAAGGCCGCGCCCGCGTCACCTCCCGCCCCGGTCAGGACGGACAGGTCAACGCCGTCCTCGTGGACGACGAGTAACTGCGCCGCGGATTCTCTCTCGTCTTCTCCCGTCGCCAGCGACCGCTCCGCGGTGAGTATCGGCGAGGTGCGGTAATGGTCGGTGAGGTGCGGTAGATGGTCAGAAGCGGTAGCGGTCGGCGAAGAGCGGTGGTGGTCGGTGAGGTGCGGTGCGTGCGACCGAACGAGAAGGTGCAGTTCGGCCCGGTCAGGGCGTCGGCGCGGCCTTCTGGAGTGCCGTCTCGGCGATGTTGCCGCCGTAGTCGGCGCTCCGGGAGACGGAGTCGACGATGAGACCGAGCAGTTGGGCGCGCGCGGGGTCCAACTCGCGCAGGAGTTCGTCTATCTTCCGTGCGCGTTCGTCTATCGCCTGCACCTTCTCCCGGGCGTCGTTGGCGAGGCGCGACGCCTCGTCGGCGTCGTCGGTGAACAGGGCGTCCATGCCGTCGTCGACGACTTTGCGCGCCTCGACGTACAGTTCTTCGAGCGCCTCGGCGACTTCCTCGGAGACGGGTTCCTCGAAGTTGAGCGTCAGGTGGGCTATCTTCGTCGCGTGGTCGCCGATGCGTTCGAGCTGTCGGGCGGCCGACTGGTAGTCGAAACACACCTCACGCGGCAGGCCGAGTTCCTCGGCGGCCTTCGGGGTCCGGAGCGTCGCGCGGAAGATGCGGGAGACGACCATCCAGAGGCGGTCCACGTCGTCGTCTCGCTGGATGACGTCGCGGGCCATGTCGTCGTCCAGTTCCGCGATGGCGGCGATGGCGTCTTCGAGCATCGACAGCGCGATGAGTCGCATCCGGGTCACCGCGTTGTGGATGGACAGTTCCGAGGAGTCCAACAGGTCGCGGATGACGACCCGGTCGCGCGTCTCTTCGAGGACTTCGAGGCCGACGAGGCTCTGCGTCGCCTCGCGGATGGTCCGTCGCTGCTCGGTCGTGATGCGGCCGCTCTCTAAGGCGATGATGTCGAACCCGCTGACGTACATCGTCATCACCGCGCGCGTGAGTTCGTCGCCGTCGAGGTTGGCGATGTCGAGGGTCCCCTCCGTCCGCTCGTCCTCCGTGCGCGGCGTCAGGAACAGCGAGTCGCCCTCGGGGTAGAACTCGACCTCGCTCCCCGCGGAGACGCTGTTCTCGGTCGCCCAGTCCTTGGGAATCGAGACGGTGTACGTCGACCCGCCCGTCACCTGCACCTTTCGGGTTTCGACCATGCTCCGAGATACGGGACGCCCACTATAAATCTGTCTGTATCTATATATGCCTCTGTTCTCGGGCGCCTTCTCCGCCAAAAGTAGTCAGTATAACCTGACTGTCTCTCAACTCCGCCGTTCGAGAGCCTCCAGGCACTTCACGATGAGATCGGAAAGGCTCCGAGGAATCGACAGACTGGGGGGCGATATGAACTCGTCCTATCCTGACTGTTCGGGAGAGATACGTTCGGATGGTGTGCCAAAAACAGACACGGGAGAGGAACTATACAGCTCATAGCAGATTACATAGTCGAGTGGAGGCTCGGACCAGATGATGACGCGGAACTCATCGGAAGCGTCGAACAGTGTGTCGAGGCGGAAGTTCGTCGTCGCCGCCGGGGCGGCGGGGCTGGCCGGTCTCGCGGGGTGTAGCGGCGGAACCGGCGACGGACAGACGTCGGCCGCGTCCGGCGGCGGAGAGGGGACCGAAGACCAGTCGATGGAAGCGTCCTCTGCCACCGCGAGTGGTGAGGCCTCGGCGTCGACGCCGCTGACCGCGGACGGTTCCTCGACGGTCTACCCGGTGACGAACCTCGCGGGGTCGTACTGGAACTCGAACCCGCCGGCGGACGACGAGGAGTACTGGGGGCCGAGCCAGTACGGTATCGACACCGACCAGAACCTCGCGGACTACTGGGCGGGACTGTACGGCTTCGAGTCCAACGACGACGGCACGCCGCCGTTCCGAACCAGCGTCGGTCTCAGCCACAGCGGCGTCGGCCTGGAGAAACTCAAGCAGGGCCAGGTCGACATCGGCGACTCGAGCGCGCCGGTCAGCGCGGAGTTCCCGGAGGCGTCCGAGGAGGAACTCGCGGCGTTCACCGACCACGTCGTCGCCGTGGACGCTCAGCCCGTCGTCGTCAGCAAGGAGATATACGAGGCGGGCGTGACGAAGCTCACCATCGAACAGCTCCGCGGAATCTACCAGGGAGAGATAACGAACTGGTCGGAGTTCGACAGCTACGACGGCCCGGACCGCGAGATTCAGGCTGTGGGCCGCGCGGAGGGGTCGGGCACCGACACCGCCTTCCGGCTGAACGTCCTCGGCGACCCCGAGGCGTCGATGAGCGGCGTCGACATCCGCAAGGGGCAGAACCAGCAGGTGAAGACCTTGGTCTCGAAGTCGAACAACGCCGTCGCGTACCTCGCGTTGGCGTTCGTCGACGAGCAGGCCGTCCCGCCGGTCTCGCTGGAGATAGAGGGGACGACGTACACATACGGCGAGAACCTCGGCGCCAAGGAGTACCCCCTCTCCCGCGACCTCCACGCGTACACCTGGGACGGTACCTCGAAGAAGGAGGCGGCGTTCATCCGGATGATACTCACGGAGTTCGGACAGACGAACTTCGTCGAGACGAACAACTACGTGACGCTGACCGACGACCGACTGTCCGAGGAGCGCTCGAAGCTTCCCGAACCGGACGCGTGACCTGTCGGACGCGGTATATATCCCTCGTTACCGCACTATAGCTGGCCACCCTCGCCCGTGTGAATCGCTAACTCGGACGGCCGAGAATCCCGCTGGGCGCCCATCCGGACCGCTCGCCCTCCAGCCCGTTCTCGCTCAGCCCACCGTCTCGTACGTACGGATATATAGAAATCATAGTAGAGTATTTACTATCGACTCGGCAAGCTACGGGCGATGTCTGAGTATCCTGTCCATCGACGCTCGCTACTCGTTGGTGGCGCCGGATTCGTCGCCTCCCTGGCAGGCTGTATCAGTACGAGTGCGACACCCCCCGGACAGGGCGAAGGGTCCGACGGAAGCGACGGCGGTTCTTCCGGGTCGGCGGGACTACTGAAGGCAGGTGGTTCCTCGACCGTCTACCCCATCGCCAACAAGGCGGGGTCGTACTGGAACTCGAACCCGCCGGCGGACGACGAGGAGTACTGGGGGCCGAGCCAGTACGGTATCGACACCGACCAGAACCTCGCGGACTACTGGGCCGGCCTGTACGACTTCGGGTCCGACTCGGAGTCGTCGAGCCCGTTCACCATCAGCGTCGGACTGAGTCACTCGGGGACCGGACTAGAGAAACTCAGGAACGGCCAGTTGGACATCGGGAACGCCAGCGCGCCGGTCAGCGCGGAGTTCCCGGAGGAGTCCCAGGAGGAACTCGAGAAGTTCGTCAACCACGTCGTCGGCGTCGACGCCCAACCCATCGTCGTCAGTCAGGCGATATACGACGCTGGCGTGACGCAACTCACCGGCGAACAGGTGCGCGAGATATACACCGGCGAGATAACGAACTGGTCCCAGATAGACAGCTACGACGGTCCCGACCGCGAGATTCAGGTCATCGGTCGCTCCGTCGGCTCCGGGACCGACACCGCCTTCCGCGCGAACTTCCTCGGCGACCCCGAGGCGGAGATGCCGGGCGTCGACGTCCGCAAGGGACAGAACCAGCAGGTGAAGACGACGGTGTCGAAGTCGAACAACGCCATCGCGTACATGGCGCTGGCGTTCGTCGACGACTCCGTTCCCGCCATCGCCCTCGACATAGACGGGACCGTGTACGAACGTGGCAAGAACCTCTCGGACCCCGATTACCCGCTCGCGCGTGACCTGCACTGTTACACGTACGAGGGGACCTCGGAGATGGAAGCCGCGTTCCTCCGCATGATAATCTCCGACTTCGGCCAGCGGACGTTCGTCGAACCGGTCGGCTACGCGACGCTCACAGAGGAACGCCGAGAGAACCAACTCGAGAAGCTCCCGGAGACAGCCTGATGTCCACCGGCACGCGACTCGAGGCGTTCCGGGAGATAGACCGCGGGACGCGTCTCGTCGGAGTCACGAGCGGCGCGGCGCTCTTGGCCGTCCTCGTCGCGTTCGTCGCAGCGGTCGAGTACGTCGTCTATCCGCTCCTCGCGTTCGTCGCTGTCGTCGCCTACGGTTGGTACGCCTACCAGGAGAACACGGCGGCGGTGTTGATGTTCTTCACGACCGTATCGACCATCGTCATCCTGGGTCTCATCACGGTCTACCTGTTCGTCAAGTCCGTCCCCGCCTTCGAGCAGATGGGCCTCGACATCCTCCTGAAGACGGACCAACCGCTCTGGGAGCGGGCGTCGAACACGTACTCGCTCGCGCCGATGATATGGGGAACGCTGCTCACGACGGTCATCGCGATGGCCATCGCGGCGCCCCTCGGCATCGCGGGCGCACTGTTCATCAGCGAAATCGCGCCGCGGTGGGCGCGCGAGATAATCAAGCCGGCCATCGAGATGCTCGCCGGCATCCCCTCCATCGTCTACGGCTTTCTCGGCTGGGTCGTCGTCACCGAATACTTCTACCGCGAACTTCAGCTCTCGAACTTCAGTAGCCTGATGGTCGCCGGCATCATGATCGGAGTCATGGCGCTCCCGACTGTCGTCTCGGTCGCAGAGGACGCGATAGCGAGCGTCCCGGGCGCGATGAAAGACGGGTCGCTCGCGCTGGGTGCCAGCGACTGGCAGACGATAAAGAGCGTCACGTACCCGGCCGCCTTCTCCGGCATCTCCGCCGCCGTCATCCTCGGCGTCGGCCGCGCCGTCGGCGAGACGATGGCCGCGACGGTCATTCTGGGGCACACGCAGGCGTTCCCCGACCCGCTGTACGACGTGTGGGAGGGGACCGAGACGCTGACCAGCCTCATCGCCAGCCAGTACGGTATCGCCACCGGCACGCAACTCAGCGCGCTGTTCGCTGCGGGCGTGGTCCTGTTCATCACCGTTCTGGCGCTCAGTATCGGGTCGCAGATCGTCGAGGCGCGGATGCGCCGCCGTCTCGGAGGTGAAGAATGAGCCTCGATACGCGGACGTCCGGGGCGCTCGTCGACGACGACTCCTCGCTGCTCGCGTACGTCGCGGGCGGCGCCACCGCGCTCTCGCTCTCTCTCTGCGTCGTCGGCGTTCTGACCCTCTTCGGTGTCGTCTCACTCGGAACAACGATTTCGGGAGTCGACGTGTTCGCCGTCTTCGGCGTCGGATTCGCCCTCGTCGGCCTCGTCCTCGTCGGCGTCGGCGTCGCCTCTCGCGCCGGCGTCGTCGATACGAAACCGGACGTGACGGCCAGCGCGCTCCCCGCCGTCGTCTTCGGACTCGTGGGGTTCGTCGTCGCGAGCCTCGTCAGTTCGCAGACGCTCGGCTTCTCGACGCTCTGGCCGGTATTCGGCCTGCTGGGCGCCGTCGCGGTGGCGGCCGCGACGGTGTTCCCGTACGAGGACCTCGGCGTGACGATACCCGCAGGCGGACTCGCGCTGTTCACCGGGGTGACGTTCCTCGCCGGCCTCATCACGCCCTCGTGGACGTGGCAACCCGTCGCCGGCTCCGCGACGTACACGGGGACGTTCGTCGTCCCGCTTCTGGCGGTGTTCGTTGGCCTCATCGCCGCGTGGGTCGGCGCGGAGGCGTACGCCGGCTTCGGCACTCGCGGCCGTCAGATGGGGGCGTACCTCCTCATCGGTGCGAACGCCGTCGGGATGCTCTCGCTTCTCGTCGTCCTCGTCGCGTTCGTCGTCAGCAAGGGACTCGCCCCGATGACCCGCGGCATCCAGTTCGGCCTGTTCTGGGAGCCGGTGACGTGGTTTTACTTCCCGCCCATCGAGCAGTACGTCGTGTTCGAGGGACCGCTCGTGTGGTTCTACTGGCCGTTCGTGATGGAGGGCGTCGCGCTGATGAACGACGTCAACGGTATCTTCCCCGCCATCGTCGGCACCGTCTGGGTCGTCGCCGGCGCCGTCACCTTCGCCATCCCGCTGGGCGTCGGTGCGGCGGTCTTCCTCACCGAGTACGCCGAACGCGGCCGGTTCACCCAGCTCGTCGAGATATCGACCAACGGACTGTGGAGTACCCCCAGCATCGTCTACGGCCTGTTCGGGCTGGCGTTTCTCGTCCCGCGCCTCGGCAACACGACGTCGCTACTGTCCGGGATGCTTGTACTCGGCTTCATGATGCTGCCGCTCGTGGTCATCACGAGTCGCGAGGCGCTCATCAGCGTCCCCGACGAGTACCGCGACGCGAGCGCTGCGCTCGGCGTCGGGAAGTGGGAGACGATAAAGAGCGTCGTCCTCCCCGCCGCGATGCCCGGCGTCATCACCGGCGTCATCCTCGGCGTCGGCCGTATCGCCGGCGAGACGGCCCCTATCCTGCTCGTGATGGTGTCTGACCCGTTCCCGTCGCGGGCGACGGACGTGTTCGCGCCCGAGTTCTCCTTCGTGTCGAACTTCCCGTTCGTCCACGCGCAGCTGCTTGACCCGAACGCGCTGCTCCAACCGACCAGCGCGCTGCCCTACCAGTTGTACGCGATAATCACCGCGGGGGTCGGACAGCGCGAGGCGTTCGCGTGGGGGACGGCGCTCGTTCTCTTGCTCGTCGTCTTGAGTTTCTACGCGGTCGGTATCGGCTCACGGATGTACTTCAGACGGAAACTTGACCAATGAGTAACACGACACAGACGAACCCGGACGCGAGGCAGCGAACGAACGGACGACCGTCGTCGGAGAGACGGACGAGGAACTCCGAGAGGAGTGGATTCGGTACGAGTTCGACGGGGAACCGAAGTTCGCGGTCGACGACCTCAACGTGTGGTACGGCGACGACCACGCGCTCCACGACATCTCGATGGACATCCCCGAAAAGAGCGTCACCGCGCTCATCGGGCCGTCGGGCTGCGGGAAGTCGACGTTCCTCCGTTGCCTCAACCGGATGAACGACCGCATCAAGAGCGCTCGCGTCGAGGGGTCGGTGAAGCTCGACAGCAGCGAGATATACCAGGACGGCGTGGACCTCGTCGAACTCCGAAAGCGCGTCGGGCAGGTGTTCCAGTCGCCGAACCCGTTCCCGAAGTCCATCCGCAAGAACATCTCCTACGGTCCCCGAAAGCACGGCGACATCAACACCGGATTGCTCGCTCGGCTCACCGGCCGCGACGACAGCGACAAGGAGGACGCGCTCGTCGAACGGTCGCTGAAACAGGCCGCACTCTGGGACGAGGTGAACGACCGACTGGACGACAACGCCATCGGCCTCTCCGGCGGCCAGCAGCAGCGTCTCTGCATCGCGCGGGCGCTGGCGACCGACCCCGAGGTCATCCTGATGGACGAACCCGCCTCCGCGCTCGACCCGGTCGCCACCTCGAAGATAGAGGACCTCATCGTCGAACTCGCAGAGGACTACACCGTCGTCGTCGTCACGCACAACATGCAGCAGGCGGCCCGCATCTCCGACCAGACGGCCGTCTTCCTCACCGGCGGCTACCTCGTCGAGTACGACGACACCGACAAGATATTCGAGAACCCGGAGAGTCAGCGCGTCGAAGATTACATCACGGGCAAGTTCGGATAGCCATCGCAGCTCGGTGTCCCCGACCCCGACCCTTCGGCCGTGGTTCGTCGCTGTCGGGATAGTGATTCACGTCGCAGTTTTCGGTCTCTCCCGCTCTCGACTATAGCGCTCCACAGACGAACGTACGATTGCATACACGCTCGCACGACACGTTTATTCGGTTCGACCGTGTGCGGGAAATTATGCCCAGAGAACAGTATCAAGACGCGCTCGAATCGCTCCGGGACGACGTGCTCTACATGAGCGAAGTCGTCGCCGAGCGACTTCGCATGGGTCTGGACGCCCTCGAACAGAAAGACGACCAACTCGCGGAGGAAGTCGTCGAAGGCGACGGCGAGGTCAACCGCATGTACCTCGACCTCGAACAGGACTGCATCGACCTCATCGCGCTCCAGCAGCCGGTCGCCTCGGACCTCCGCTTCATCGCGGCGTCGTTCAAGATCATCACCGACCTCGAACGCATCGGCGACCTCGCGACGAACCTCGCCGGGTACGCCACCGAGGCCGAACGCGACGTGTTCCCGGAGGTCAACATCCAGCAGATCGGCGACGAGACGCTGTCGATGCTCGACACCGCGATGGACGCCTACGCGGAGGAGGACCCCGACCTGTGCCGGCAGGTCGCCACCCACGACGACGAGGTGGACGCGATGTGCGAGGCGGCCAGCGAGACGGTCGTCCGCGACCTCATCGAGAAGGACCCCTTCAGCGACGAAGAACGCGACGTCGAGTCGCTCATGGGCGACATCTCCCGCATGCTGCTCACCGTCCGCGACCTCGAACGCGTCGGCGACCACGCCGTGAACATCGCCGCGCGCGCCCTCTACATGGTCGAAGACGACGACGAACTGCTGTACTAGAACACCCAGCTTTTTCCACACTCGGGTTTCCTCGCGAGCCTTCGGCTCGCTGCGGGAACCCTCGTCGGAAAAAGCTGGACCAAAAGATTCTGCGACTCGCTCACTCCGCTCGCTCGTCGCAGTACGACCGGTTGATTCATCCGAAGCCGGCCGACGCAGTAAACTCAGAGCCGCTCATGAATATGAAATCTCATACATTCTCGGACGTAGATGTCAATTTATGATTACGATAGGTGCATTATATTCCATCTTCAGAGAATTCGATGCTATCTGTCTTTATATTCTCAGATAATCGGATGTACTCTCCCGAGATACTCCTCCAATGATACGACTTCGAGAGCGTATCCCTGGCTTCCACTAGTACGTAGCAGTCGTACCGCGACGAGCGAAGCGAGTCGCGGGCCGAGGAGCGAACGGAGCGAAGCGAAGTGAGCGACGAGAGCTTTGGTGAAGCTTTTGCCGAGTGAACGCGGCTACGCCGCGTTCACGCAGCGCAAAAGCTTCATTGGAAGCCGATGCGCCCGCCGCGACTGTCCCCGAGTTGGTCGCGCGCGCCGCCCTTGAACTGGTCCTGCATCTGCTCGTAGTAGTCCATCAGGTCGTCCGTGATGGTCGGGCGGACGGACTCCATCGCCTTGCGGAAGTGCCGCATCTCTATCTCTTCGGCGTCGTCGTCCTCGCGAAGCGCCTCGATGGCGGCCTCGCGGCCGATGGATTCGAGGTCGGACCCGACGTAGCCGTCGGTTATCTCCGCGATTTCGCGCAGGCTCACGTCGGGCGCGAGCGGACTCGACTTCGTGTGAATCTTCAGAATCTGCTCGCGGCCCTCCTCGTTCGGCTGGCCGATGAGGACGAGGCGGTCGAACCGACCCGAGCGGATGAGCGCGGGGTCGATCATGTCGGGGCGGTTGGTCGCGCCGATGACCATCACGTCGCCGTTCTCCTCGAGGCCGTCCAACTCGGTCAGCAGTTGGTTGACGACGCGTTCGGAGACGTTGTTGCCCATGTCGTTGCCCCGACTGGGCGCGAGGCTGTCCAACTCGTCGAAGAAGATGATGGTCGGACTGACCTGCCGCGCCTTGCGGAACGTCTGGCGGATGGCCTTCTCGCTCTCCCCGACCCACTTCGACAGCAGTTGCGGGCCCCTGACGGAGATGAAGTTGGCGTTCGTCTCGTTGGCGACGGCCTTCGCCATGAGCGTCTTCCCCGTGCCGGGCGGCCCGTACAGGAGGACGCCCTTCGGCGGTTCGATGCCCATACGTTCGAACTTCCCGCGGGAGGTGAGCGGCCACTCGACGCTCTCTTTGACCTGCTGTTTCGGGTCTTCGAGTCCGCCGACGTCGTCCCACGATATCTTCGGCAGTTCGACGAGGACCTCCCGCATCGCCGAGGGTTCCACCTCGGTGAGTGCGCCCTCGAAGTCGTCCCGCTTGACGATCATCCGGTCGATGAGACTCGGCGGGATGTCCTCCTCGTCGAGGTCTATCTCCGGGAGGTACCGCCGGAGGGCCTTCATCGCGGCCTCCTTCGTCAGCGACTCGATGTCGGCGCCGACGAAGCCGTGCGTCTCGTCCGCGAGGTGGTCGAGCGACACGTCGTCCGAGAGGGGCATCCCGCGCGTGTGAATCTGGAGAATCTCCTTGCGGCCGCTCTCGTCGGGGACGCCAATCTCGATTTCGCGGTCGAACCGACCGGGACGGCGGAGTGCGGGGTCGACCGAGTCGACGCGGTTGGTCGCCGCGATGACGATGACCTGCCCGCGCGTCTCCAACCCGTCCATCATCGTCAGCAGTTGGGCGACGACGCGGCGTTCGACTTCGCCGGTCACGTCCTCGCGCTTGGGCGCGATGGAGTCGAGTTCGTCGATGAAGATTATCGAGGGCGACTCCTCTTTGGCGTCCTCGAATATCTCGCGCAGTTGCTGTTCGGACTCGCCGTAGTACTTCGAGATGATCTCCGGCCCGGCGATGGAGAAGAAACTCGCCGATGTCTCGTTGGCGACGGCCTTCGCCAGGAGGGTCTTTCCCGTCCCCGGCGGGCCGTGCAACAGCACCCCCTGCGGCGGTTCGATGCCGAGTTTCTTGAATATCTGCGGGTGCTTCATCGGGAGTTCCACCATCTCCCGGACCCGCTGAATCTCGCCCTGCAGGCCGCCGATGTCCTCGTACGTAATTCCCCCACCGGTCTTCTCGAACCCGGAGATGGGCTCCTCGCGGAGTTCCACCTCGGTGTCCTCGGTGACGAGACAGACGCCTTCGGGTTCCGTCTCGACGGCGATGAGCGGAATCGCCTGTCCGGGCGACCGCATGAACGGGTGGTTCGTCGAGGACATCACGGGGACGATGTCGCGTTCGACGACGGGTCGCTTGAGAATCTGGCGTTTGACCATGCCGGCGGCGTCAGAACCGAACTGGACGCTCGCCTCCTCCGGGGGCGCGAGGACGAGTTTCTCGGCCTTCGTCGCCTCCGCCTTCCGGATGGTCACCCGTTCGCCGATACCCACGTCGGCGTTCTGACGGGTGAAGCCGTCGATGCGAACCGTGTCCGTGTTCCAGTCTTGGCGGTCTGCACGCCACACCTTGGCCGCCGTCGTCTCACCGCCTTCTATCTCGATGATGTCGCCCGGTGAGAGTTTGAGATGGAGCAACGTGTCCGGGTCAAGACGGGCGATGCCGCGACCCGAGTCGTTCGGGTACGCTTTCGCCACTTCGAGTTGCACTTCGTTCATGATTTGCTCGCGGGGATATGTCTGGTTCCTCGGTTTCCGTGCGGGATAAGTGCTTCCCCAGAGGGGATCGCCTGCGCCCGCCTCGCTTCGTGTGACACTCTATATCACGGTAGGGTTCGAGCATACAAATCCCTACCGACTGCGTCCATCGATGCCGTGGAATTTTTACTCGCTACCGCCTCCACGCAGACATGCGCACACTCGCGTTCGACGGCCGGATGGGTGCCAGCGGCGACATGATACTCGCGTCTCTCGTGGCCGCCGGTGCCGACCCGCGTTCGCTCCGACCCGTCGAGGAGGCTCTCGCGTCCGCTACGACGTTTCGACGGTGGTGAAGAACGGTATCTCCGCGACTCGCGTTCGGGTCTTGCTGGACGACGCCGACGAAGACGGTGACGACGACGGCGGCTCGCAGGACGACCACTCGCACGACCACGACGACCACTCGCACGACCACGCCGACCACTCGCACGACCACGACGACGCCACGCCCGCAGAGGGCCACGGCCCCCACCGCGCCTACGCCGAAGTCGTCGAGATAGTCGAGGCGATGGACCTGCCCGACGGCGTCGAACGGGACGCGAAGGCCGTCTTCGAGAGACTCGGCGAGGCGGAGGCGGCGGTCCACGGCACCGACCTCGCGGAGACGCACTTCCACGAGGTCGGCGCGGACGACGCCATCGCCGACGTGGTCGGCGCGTGCCTCCTCCTCGACGACCTCGACGTCGAACGCGTCGTCACCACGCCCCTCGCGACGGGCGGCGGCGACCAGACGATGGCACACGGCACCTACCCCGTCCCGACGCCAGCGGTGGTCGAAATCGCCACGCACGCCGACTGGTCGTTGAGAGGAGGCCCCGTCGAGGCGGAACTGCTGACGCCGACGGGCGCGGCCGTCCTCGCGCACCTCGCTGAGGGCGTCGAGACGCTCCCGACCCTGGAACTCGACGCCGTCGGCTACGGCGCCGGCGGCTACGACTTCCCCGACCATCCGAACGTCCTCCGCACCCTCGTCGGCGACGGCGCGGGCCGCCTCGCGCGCGACGAGATAACGGTGCTGGAGACGAACGTGGACGACGCCTCGCCGGAACTCCTCGGAAGCCTCCAGTCGACGCTGACCGACGCCGGCGCGCGCGACGTGACCGTCCTGCCGGCGACGATGAAGAAGTCCCGCCCTGGCCACCTCGTGAAGGTCATCGTCAAGCCCGAGGACGCCGAACGCGTCGCGCACCGCCTCGCCGTGGAGACGGGGTCGCTGGGCGTCCGCGAACACGGTGCGGGACACCGCTGGGTGGCATCCAGACGGTTCGAGACGGCCGAACTGGACGTCGAGGGCGAACGCTTCGAGGTGCCGGTGAAAGTCGCGTCCGACACCGACGGCGAGGTGTACGACTACAGCGCCGAGTTCGAGGACGCCGCCGCCGTCGCCGACGCCACGGGCCTGCCCGTCCGCGAGGTGATGCGCCGCGCGGAGAACGCCGTCGCCGACGAGTGACCCGTCCGTTCGGTGCTCCGCCGCCACGTAAAGCACATTAATATGCAACCAGTTCTGTGATTGATTCCTCGCATCTCTCGACGAATACAATGTCCGCTGACTCACTCGAAGACCTGTTCGTGGACGGACTCCAGAAGCTCTACTACACCGAAAAACAGCTGCTGGACGCGCTCGAGGAACTCGAATCCGGGTCCTCCGACGAGAGCGTCAAAGAGGCGTTCTCCGAGCACCGTCAGGAGACGCAGACGCACGTCGAACGACTCGAAGAGGCGTTCGAGCGGATGGACAAGTCCGCCGAGACGAAGCAGGACCGCGTCGTGGACGCGATGATCGAGGAACACGAGGAGTTCACCGGCCAGAACCCCGACGAGAAGGTCCTCGAACGGTTCAACATCGCCGCGGGCCAGAAGTCAGAGCACTACGAGATAGCCGCCTACGGCAACCTCATGCCGCTCGCCGACCAGCTCGGTCTGGAAGCGGTCGCGGACCTCCTCGAAGAGAACCTCCGCGAGGAGCAGGAGGCGCTCGACGAGCTCTCGCAGATCGGCGAGGAGTTCGACTACGGCGAGATAGAGTCCAGCGCCTGAGACCGCCGGTCCGCGAACGCGCGTCTCGCTCGGTCGGACCCGCTCTCGTTTTTCGCTCCCTCACGTCTCGTCCGCGCCGCGGTTCTCCGCGTCGACGTTCCCCGCGTCACCGCTCTCCGCGTCGCTCCCGCCGCGGTGTTCGGTCAGCGCCTCGTCGACGGTGAGGTCGCCGGCGGCGACGCGTCTGGCGAGGCATTCGTCGATGGTCCGGTTGTCGTCGCTCACGCGGCGAGACTCGTCCTTGATGCGCTGGAGTTCGCCCTGCGTCGGTTCGATGTCGCGGGAGTCGACCACCTCGCCGCTCATCCGGGCGATGTTGACCGCGGCGAGGACGTCGCCCATGCCGCGCGCGCCGGTGCCGAGGTACGGCGTCGTCCCCGTCTCGTCCACGAGTTCGACGGTGACGTCCTCCAGTTCGTTCACGATGGTCGACCCCTGGAGGCGCGCGCGTCGCCGACGCGGACGACGGCGTCGGGGCTGTCTTCGACCTCTCGGCGGACGGTCTCGACCGCCTCCGAGAGCGGAACGTGGAACGCGGCGACGACGGTGTCGCCCGAGAGGACGGCCACGCCCGGTCGGGTGGGGGGTCGACGCCGACGACGGTCCGCCCGCCGCCCCCGCGGAGGACGCTCACCGCCTCCTCGACGGCGCGTCTGGACTCGCCGGCCGACGCGACGACGGTTTCGACGCCCGCGGGGACGTCCAGTTCGTCCGTCGGGGCGACGACGACCACCTTCGCCCGGTCGGGAATCTCCTCGCCGGGTTCGACGGTGGTGAAGGTGACGCCTCTGTCGCGCAGGTCGGCCACGACGTCGTGGTAGAGTTCGAAGTCCGCGGTGGCGACGACTATCACCCGTGGACGTTCGCGAGGCGGCGAGTAAAGCGTGTCGCGCGAGGGCGAGGGACCGACCGCGTCGGGACGGCGACGGCGACCCGGACCGGGGGGTTTTTCGGCGGACACGACTCACCTCCTCTCGTGTCCGACCCAGTCACTACCGGATGCCGTTCGCTCGACGACCTCTTGGGGGGCGGGTTCGAGCGCGGCACCGTCACGCAGGTCTACGGACCGCCGGCGGCGGGGAAGACGAACGTCGCGCTGTCGGCCGCGGTCCGGGTCGCCGCCGCGGGCGGCACCGTCGTCTACATCGACACCGAGGGGCTCTCGGTCGACCGGTTCCGCCAACTCGCAGAGCACGTCGCGGGGCCGGACCAGTCCATCGAGGACGTGACCTCCCGGCTCATCGTCTCGGAGGCGCACGACTTCGAAGAGCAGGAGGAGGCCGTCCGCGACGCGAGCGAGTTCGCCGAACGCGCGGACCTCGTCGTCCTCGACAGCGCGACGGGCTTCTACCGCCTCGAACGGACGATAGACCAGAACGACGGCGGCGAGTCGCTCCGGCGAGTCGCTCGACAGGTGACGCACCTGCTCTCGCTGGCGCGCAAACACGACCTCGCGGTGGTCATCACGAACCAGGTGTTCACCGACCCCGACAGCGACGGTATCCGCGCCCTCGGCGGTCACACGCTCGAACACTGGACCGGCGCGGTCCTCCGCATCGACCGCTTCCGCGGCGGCAACCGCCGGGCGACGCTGGAGAAACACCGCGCGAAACCCGCCGGCGAGTCGGTGACGTTCGAGATAACCGACGGCGGCATCTCCTCGACGCAACTGTAGCGCCCCGGCGCGTATCCCAGTACTTTTGCCGACCGTTCGGCGTCTTCAGATAGATGTCCCCGCGCCGAAACGAAACTCTCGGCACCCTCGCGTTCGCGCCGACCCTCCTCTCGAACCTCCTTCCGGTCGTCGGTATCGTCGCGCTCGACTGGCGTCTCGTCGAGGTGCTGGCGATGTACTGGCTGGAACTGGGCACGACGCTGCTCGTCTACGGCGTCGCCGCCCTGTTCGCCCGCCGCCCGGTCGTGCTGGACGGTCGAACCCTGTTTCTCCCGGGCGTGAGCAACGACACCGAGCGCCACGAGAAGTGGGACCGAGCGCCGAACCCGGTGGAACTGCCCGGACCGCTCCCGCCCGTCTACCCGCGGAACGCTCGACTGGTCCGGCTGTCGTTCGTCTGGGGCTTCGGCTTCCTCGCGTTCCCCCTGTACGCGGAGCCGAAACTGATTGCAGATGCGCTCTCGCCGGCGCTCGTGCTGACCGCACTCGCGATGGTCGCCTCTCACGTCGACCAACTCCGACGGGAGTTCTTCGGCGAGCGACGGTACGAGGAGATGTCGGCACACATGGTGCTGGAGGTGCCGGGGCGACTCCTGTTCTTCGCCATCTGCTACCTCGCGCTGGTCGGTGCCTGTGGGATGGTACTGGCGTTGCTCGCCGTCGGCGTCGCCGACTCGAACACCGTCGTCGTCCCGGCGTTCGAGACGGAACTGGCCGCCACGACGGTGGTCGTCGTCGGGATGCTCCTCGTGGAGTGGTCGCGCTTCCGGGCCGAACACGACCCGGAACCGAGCGGGTTCGCGACGTGGTTCCTCCCCGATGACCCGCGGGAGTAGCGTCGGTCGGCGGCGCAGTCGCTGATAGACGCGGAAGAAGACGGAGCGCGTCGCCCGGGGCCGACTACAGGTCGCCGAGCTTTCGCATGACCTGGCCCTGGTACTTCTCGTCGGCGTTGACGCCCTTCAGTTCGAGCACGTTGCGTTCGAGTTTGTCGAGTGCGACGTGGAAGGCGTGCTCCGCCCCGTAGCCCTCGCCACTCCCGGCCACCTGCCGTGACTGGTGCGGAGGCGCACCTGACACTGGATGAGAGGCGTCCCGCGGAGTTTCTCCTTGTGCTCGTGGAACCGGACGTGCGCGTGGAGGACCTGCATCTGCTGGTACTTGTCGACCACCTGCGTGATGGATTCGACGACGTTCTCGCGGGTCAGCGTCTCCAGCAGGCCGATGTTGGTAATCTGCACGTCCATCTGCTCCTCCTCGGTGAACGTCAGGGCGCGCAGCACGTCCGTCTTCGTGAGGACGCCGAGCACCTCGCGTCGCTGTCGGTCGGCGTGACGACGAGCCCCTCGATGTCGTTCTCGAACATCCGGGAGACGGCCTCCTGGACCGTCTCGCCGGGCGTCGCCGTGATGACGGGCGAGGACATCAGGTCGTACACCGGCAGGTCGAGCATCCGGTCGATGTCGCCGCGGCGGTCACCGCGACCCTGACGGTCGGCGTTCCGGACCGAGAACTCGATGATGTCGTGCGTGGTCAGCACGCCGGTGAGTTTGCCGTCGTCGTCGGTGACGGGAAGTCGGGAGATGCCGTTCTCGCGCAGGCGGTTGATGGCCTGCCCGACGTGGGACTTCTCGCCGATGGTGACGACGTCCTCGGTCAGGATGTCCTCGACGGAGATGGCGTCGAGGTTCTCCAGCACCGCTTCGAGGATGTCGTTGCCCGTGACGATGCCGTACAGTTTCTCGCCCTCGAAGACGGGGGCGATGCGGGTGTCGCCCTCGACCAGCATCCGGGCCGCCTCGCGCACGTCCTCGTGACGGTCTATCTTGGGGGCAGACTTCATCACCGCCGACGACTTCGTGTCGTCCTCCATGCGGGAGCGGACGAGTTGCTTCTCGCCGATGACCCCGGCGTACTCGCCGTCGTCGGTGACGATGATACCGTGGGAGTTCTCGCGCTCGAAAATCGACCGGACTTTACCCAGTCGTTTGTCTGCATCAACCTCGACGAAATCGGGAGTGGCAATATTAGCAATATCCATAGGCCGAGTAACCTCCATCGTTAACGTACTCCGGCCTCGGTCTTGAAACTTCGCGCCGTTCGTGTCTCGCCGACTGACACGAGTACGACACTGTTTTGGGCGCGGACGTGAACCTGTCGAGACGATGTCGGGTATCCGAACCGCCCCGCCCTCCGCACCCGGACAGCCATGACAACCGAGGACCGCTGGACGCTCCTCGTCGTCGCCGTCTGCGTCGTCGTCGTCGCGGCGAGCATCGCCGCCGTGGCGGTGTGGGCTCCAGCGCCGTCGCGGGCGATTCCGTCGGATTCGACGGCGTCTGAACCGCTCGACCGCCTCCACGCGTCGGGCGCCACCGGCGAGAACGTCACCGTCGGCGTCGTCGACGCCACCGGCTTCGACGCCGACCACGCGGCACTCGCGGACCGGGTCGCCGCGACGCGCGCGTTCGGGGCCGAACCGACGGTCGGAAACCGCGGGCGGGACGACC
This sequence comes from Halogeometricum sp. CBA1124, assembly GCF_009741955.1. Classification (NCBI taxonomy): domain Archaea; kingdom Methanobacteriati; phylum Methanobacteriota; class Halobacteria; order Halobacteriales; family Haloferacaceae; genus Halogeometricum; species Halogeometricum sp. CBA1124. Next base: position 18,109 of record NZ_WPCD01000045.1, read on the forward strand.
ACGGCACCGCCGCCGCGGCGACGGTGGCCCGCGTCGCCCCCGACGCCTCCCTCGTCCTCGCCACCTTCGACTCGCCGCGCGGGTTCCGTGCGGCCGTCCGCTGGATGGTCGCCTCGGACGTGGACGTCGTCGTCGCGCCCGTCTCCTTCCTCGGGACGGCCGGCGACGGCAGCAGTCCCGTGGCCCGCGTCGCGACGAACGCCACCCGCGAGGGCGTCGTCTTCGTCGCGCCCACCGGCAACCTCGCGCGCGGACACTGGGCCGGCCGGTACAGTCGCGTCGAGAACGGGACGCTCCGGTTCGGCGGCGACAGTCGCCTCTACCTCACCGGCGACGGCCGCCGCGTCACCGTCTGGCTCTCGTGGCCCGAACGGTACCGGTCGCAGGACTACACCGTCGAACTCTACCGGACGGGCGGCGGGCAGACGACGCTGGTCGCCCGGTCGCAACCGTACGCGGGCGACGGCGTCCCGAACGAACGCTTCGTCGTCAGCGCGCGGCCGGGCGCGTACCACGTCGTCGTCCGCGGCCCGCAGAACGCCACGGACGTCCCCCTCGAACTGTCGTCGCCGACGCACGACTTCAGGCGGCCCGTGCCGTCGGGCAGTCTCACCGCGCCCGCGACGGCCCCCGGCGTCCTCGCGGTGGGCGCGTTCGACCCGCGGACGGACCGACTGGAGCGGTTCAGTTCGCGCGGCCCGACCCGCGACGGCCGCCTCGGCGTGGACGTGGTCGCGCCCGACAGGGGCGTCTCGCCCGTCACCGACGAGCGATTCGTCGGGTCGTCGGCGTCCGCGCCGTACGCGGGCGGCGTGGCCGCACTC
>NZ_WPCD01000144.1:0-9532 GCF_009741955.1 Halogeometricum sp. CBA1124
CCCCGTCTGAATCGTCGCGCAACCGTCGGCTTCACGCCGAACCCGACATTCTTTCGACGCCGCGCCCGACAGCGACGCGTCTCGCGGTACGCACCGACTACCGGACGCCTGCGCCGACGGCGGACCTGACTCCCCGACTGCCGAATCGGACGTTCGTCCGCATCGGCGGCGAGAGGATGACCGTTCCGTCCGAAACGCGGGGTTAGTCCCACCGAAACGAATGTCGTGCCGGGTATCGGCGTGACTACTTATCACCGGATGCGGCGTACAGCCGTGCCATGAACCCGCACGCCGGCGAGTCGGCGACGGACGCGAGGAGGTCCGGCGCGGTACCGACGCTCCGACGCCTCGAACCGCCCGCCGCGGACGAATCGTTCGTCGCCGTCGTCGGAACCGCGACGGACGGTGCCGCCCTGACCGCCGTCGCGCACCGCCTCCTCGACACCGACGGCGTCCTCAGGAACGCTCTCGGGAGCGACGGGCGACCGAAGGACGAACGGGAACGGTACGCCGCCCTCGCGCGCCGCCGCCGACTCGTCGTCGTCACGGACCGGCCGTCCACCGTCGACGACGCGGACCGAATCTACGTCGTCGCCGACGGGGGCGTCGTCGAGACGGGGACGCACGCGGCGTTGGTCCGGCGGCGCGGGACGTACGCCCGCCTCTACGGCGCGCAGTTCGGTCAGGACTGGCTCCGCGAGACGGCCGACGTGGCCGACGAGTGAACCGGGGCTCACCGGCGACAACGTACAACAGGCGGGGGCGCGTAGACGGCGGTATGGGCGACCCCGCCTGCTACCGAGAGTTCTGTCCGGACTGCGACACGCCGGTGAGCATCGTGGACGAGGAGTGCCCGGACTGCGGACGCGCGCTCGAACTTCGCGGACGGTGACGACGGCGAACGGTACCGACGGCGCGGTGGAACGTGCCGCCACACCTCGCTGTCGCTGGGCGGAAGTCAATAAGAGCGCGACGGGAGTGCAGCGTGCGGCGCTGCACGTCGTGAACGGAGTTCACGGAATCCCCGCGAGCGAAGCGAGTGGGGGGGTCGTCGCGCGAGTGAGGCCGAAGTTCCCGTGAGCGGAGCGAACGGGAGCACGGAAGAACGAAGTTCTTCCGAAGGCCGAACGAGCGCGACGGGATTCGAACCACGGTCGCTCACTCCGTTCGCTCTCTGATTCGAATCCCGCCGGTAGTCGTTTTCACGCTCGCTTCGCTCGGCGAAAAACGAGCGCGACGGGATTCGAACCCGCGACCATCGGATTAGAAGTCCGACGCTCTGTCCAACTGAGCTACGCGCCCTCGATTGCACTCACTTCCCGGCAGTTCAAAAGCGATGTGGGTTCGGCCCGTCAGCCGTCGAATCGGTACAGCGACGTGACGAACGGCAGACGGTTGAACATCCAGTAGGCGACGGGCAGGCCGACGACGGTGACGGCCAGTATCGCGGCGGCGTTCGCCCACAGGAAGCTGAGCCACCAGCCGACGAACACGAAGTAGACGGCGCGGACGAGCAGGGAGCGCTGACCGCGGCCGGAGTCGGGCGCCGACAGCGAGCGCGGTTCCTTCAGCGAGAGTACCGTCGGGACGAGGTTGATGAGTTTGATACCGAGTGGGAGGAGGACGATAGTGGCGTTCAGCGCCCACGCGGCGTTGACGACGATGGGCGTCGCCCACCAGCCGACGAACACGAACCACAGCGCACGGACCAGGAGGGAACGGTCGCTCATACGCGGAACGAGTCGCTCGGAGAGTAAAGCGTCGTCGGACAGAGCGGCGAGTAGAGAAGAGAGTTCCGGCAGTCAGGAGCACCATATCTCCTCGTCGAAAAGAACTGGAACGAGACGGCGAGATTCGCTACGTGCAGGTGGGAACCGACCGCTACGAGTCCTACCAGACGGAGACGACGGTTTCGCCGTCTTGCAAGAGACGGGGGGCGAGTCGGTCCCAGTGGTTGGGATGTCGGTGCGGCAACGAACGCGCCGGGTCGGGTCGAAGCCACCGGGGCCCGGCGGTCGGTCAGGCCCTGCTCGAACGCTCCGAGAGGATGCGCACACATCCGTCCGACCCCCGTTCCCCTCCGTTTGAAACCAGCCAAACGAACGAAACCCGGACGAGCAGGTCCGATGACGTACCCGTCTTCTGGACGCATTCCTCAGACGGTAAGAGCCAGAACTGGTTTTATCTCCTTCGTCGTCGAAATGCCGCCGAATGTACGACCGAATCTTGCTCTCGACCGACGGAACGATTGCCTCTGCGGAGGCCGAATCGCACGCGATCGAATTAGCTGCAGCTCACGACGCCGTACTGCACGTGCTCTACGTCGTCGACGAGGACGTGGTGACGTCGTATAGTGGTGACGAGTACGTCGACGAAGCCGAAGGTCCGGAGCACGGCTTGGAAGAACTGGGTGAAGACGCGATAGAGGATATCCGTACCAGAGCAGCCGAGCACGGCGTCGAAGTCGTCGAAGCTCTACGGCACGGCCAGCCCGCCGAACAGATCGTGACGTACGCTGACGAGAGCGACGTCGACCTGTTGGTGCTCGGGACGAAGCGCCGACCCGCAGAGTACCGGGCCCTTCTCGGGAGCGTCACCGATCGGGTCCTCCGGTTGACCACGCGGGCAGCGACGGTGATAAAGACCGACGTCAGCGAGTAGCCTCGCAACCATCGCTCTCGATTCACCGCCCGTGGTCCAGATTGTTACGAGGAGTGGTGCGCTTTCGGCGCGCCGGACGAAGTAAAGAGGTGGAACGGCACTCCTAAGTCCGGCAGACGAGAAGCGAGCGACGATGAAGGTCATCGGAACCGTCGGGCTCCCCGGAAGCGGGAAGGGCGAAGCCGCGGACGTCGCGCGGGACGCGGGGGTCCCGGTCGTGACCATGGGCGACGTGATTCGCGCCGAGTGTCGGTCGCGCGGCCTCGACCCCGCGGAGCACCACGCGAGATAGCCAAAGCGCTCCGCGAGGAGGAGGGACTGGACGCCATCGCCGCGCGGTCGCTCCCCCTCATCGAGACGGAGTTGGAGACGAGCGACGTGGTGCTGGTGGACGGCCTCCGCTCGGAGTACGAACTCGACCGCTTCGAGGAGGCCTACGGCGACGAGTTCGTCCTCGTCAGCATCGAAGCCCCGTTCGACCTGCGCGCGGAACGCCTGTCGGACCGCGGCCGCGACGACAGCGACGTGGACCGCGAGGCGTTGCGCGAACGGGAGGAGCGCGAACTCGGCTTCGGCATGGGCGAGGTGATGGACCGCGCGGACGTCGTCGTCGAGAACACGGAGTCGCTCGAACGGTTCCGCGAGCGAATCCGGACGCTCCTGCGGGAGGGTCCCGACGCCGTCGAGTCCGACGACCCGGAGACCGAACGCGAAGCGGAGGGCAACGCATGATATACAGCGCCGAAGCGCGCATCGTCGTCCCGGTGCGCGACACGGAGGTGACGGACAGGGTCGAAGACGCCGTGCGCAACATCTTCCCGAACGTGGAGTTCGAGCGCGAGGCGGGCCGAATCGTCGGCGAGACGCACTCGCTCGAACAGTTCTCCGAGAAACTCCACGAGCAGGCCATCCTCGACACCGCACGCCGGGAGTTCACCAAGCGCGCCGACGAGGACGGCTTCTCGTTCGCGCTGAAGAAGCAGGCGGCGTTCAAGGGCGTCGTCAACTTCGCCGTCGGCAACCCCGACGAACTCGGCGACATCGAAGTGCACGTCACCGTCGACAGCCCGGGCGTCGAGGCGTTCGTCGACCACGTCGCGCCGCCGACGGAGGACGGGAAACCGGTTCAGCCCGACGAACGGGAGTAGCGCGGCGGAGTCTCAGTCCGTCTCGTCACGGTCCGCGTAGAGGCGGACGAGTCCGCACTCCGGACAGACGTACACCGACGGCGCGAGCGTCTCTTTCATCCCGATGCCGCCGAGTAGCCCCCGCTTCGGTTCGTTCGTCACGAGGTGGAGTTTGAAGCCGTCGGTCGTCTGGACGTCCATCCGCTCCATGTCGACACCGCAATCGGGGCACCGTCGCTGGTCCGTCATAGGTCTCGATACGGCCGGGACGGACAAAGAGCCGCCCCCGGCTTCGGGGCGTACGCGGCGTCGCGAGCGACAGCGACGCGGAGTCACGTGGCGGCAGTCTCACGGTGCGGGCCGTCTCACGGCGCGAGCAACACGACCAACGCGAGCGAGATGAACAGCACCTTCAGCGCGGTGTTGACGGCGACGACTTTCGACCCGAAGCGCGCCCCCCAGATGCCGTACTGGAACGGGATGGAGCGCTTGAACGTCGAGACGGCGAACGAGACGATGCCGCCGACGAGCATCGTCGCCACCGCCGTCCGCGGCGTGAACGTCTCGCCAATGAGAGGTGCGATGGTCGCCGCGCCGACGGTGGTGTCGAAGGCGAACACCGCGACGACGGGGACGGCCGCACCCGGGAGTCCGAGCAGGGCCGTCATCGACCCGGTCACCTCCGTGACCGTCTGGACGCCCGTCGTCCGTTCGAGCAGCCACACGGCCGCGTTCGTCTCCACGAGGGCGGTGACGAGGAAGTAGACGACGGCGAGGCGGGGGACGAGGCGCTTCAGTTTCGGCCACGTCTTCTCGCCCGCCTCGCGGACGACGCCGCGCGTCGTCTCCGGGCCGTCGTCGAACGCCGCGGGACCGGTCGCGGCGCCGTCGTCCGTCTCGCCACCGTCGGGTTCGAACGTGTTCTCCGCGTCACCGGCGGCGTCGGAGTTGCTTCGCCCACTCACGTTCGCATCGGAGAGCAACACCGCGCCGGCGAGGACGCCGGTGAGCGTGATGCCGAGCGAGATGGCCGCCCGCGCGCCGACGTACATGAGGCCGACGCGGAGGCCGAGGATGGGGATGAGGACGGGCGCGTAGAACGTGAAGATGTGCTGGACGAAGCCGAAGAACGTGTTGATGGTGACGGCGACGAGGGTGGCGGCGTCGTCCAGTCGCCCCGACTCGCGGAACTCCGCGAGCATGCCGTACCCCGCCGTCGTGGAGGCGGCGGTGGTGAGGATGGCCGTCCCCACCTCGTCCGGGAGGTTCGCCGGCCGGGTGAGGTACTTCGAGAGGCCGGCGACGTACTCGACGAGACCGAACCCGACGGCGAGGTTGGCGACGAAGACGCCGACGGCGACGAGGACGGCGATGCGGGCGACGCGGGGGAGCACCTCGACGAAGACGGGCCACAGCGTCGCGAGAGAGTCGACCGACTGCACGAGTGAGGGTGAGGACTGACGGACCTAATCGGCGTCGGTTGACGCGTCGAACGGCGCGGGGTCAGACGAACACCTGCACCGACGCGAACAGCACCACCACGCCGAGCACGTCGCAGGAGTTCGTCACGAGCGGGATGACCACGTCGTCGGGGTCGAGTTCGAACCGGTAGGCGGCGTACGTCGCCGCCAGCGTGACGGCGACGGCGAGGACGGCGAGGACGACGCCGGAGGCGAGCGACACCGCGAGGACGGTCCGCAGCGGTAGTTTCGTCCCGCCGAGGAGGCCGGTGACGCCCCCACGCGCCCGCGCCGACGACGGGGAAGACGGTGACCGAGAGGGCGACGGTGGCGGCGGCGTTCCCCACGAGTTCCTCGTCGGTCGGGTCGAACGAAAGCGTCCCGAGGTGGAACGCGGTGGAGAGGCGGGCGGCGAGGATACTTCCGAGGTTGCCGGCCGTCCCGATGGTGACCGGGACGAGGGCGAGCAGCGTCGGATACTCCAGCAGTTCCGCCTCGAAACTGCCGAGGACGAGTCCGCTGCCGAGTTCCACGAGGGTGAGGAGGAGGAGGATGGGGAGCATCGCCCGCGTGATGGCGCGGACGGTCCACTCGGTGGGCACTCAGAGCACCCCCCCGATGGCGAGCACGGTGCGGACGGCGACGAGGAGGAAGAGCACGCCGAACACGTCGCCCGTCGTCGTCACGATGGGGCCGACCAGCGTGTCGGGGTTGCGCCCGCGGCGGTAGCCCGCGAAGACGACGGTGACGACGACGGCGACGAGGACGACGCCCGAGAGCAGTCCCGCGAGGACGGCGACGCCGACGAGGACCGGGAGCGGCGCGACCCGACTCCCGAGGGCCGAGAGGACGACGAAGACGGCGACGGCGGCGAACGTGGACGCGAGGAGCCCGTTACCGAGGGCGGCCGCGGCGGCGGCGCGCAGGCGTCGGTCACCGGCCGTGACGCGGGGTTCGATGAGCCCCTGGTGGAGCGCGGTGGCGATGCGCGCGCCGAGGGAGCCGTAGACGTTCCCGCGGGTGGCGAGGAGGGCGGGGACGAGGACGAGCAGACCCGGCACGTCGCGCAGTTCCGCGCGCATGCCGCCGAGGATGACACCCGCGACAAGCCCGCCGACGAGGCTGGCGACGAGCGCCGGGAGCGCCTCTCGGTACGCCTCGACGGCCGCGTCGCGGACACTCATACACGGGGCGACGAGCGCGGGGATAAAAAGTCGGACGTGTCAGTTCGGGGCGAACCGCGCCGCCGTTCGCCGTGGTTCGAGCGACGGCGGCGGACACTCCCCTCGGCGCGTCCCGCACCGTTTCAGACGGTTTCACGCCTAACGGCTCACTAACCGCCGCGTTTCAGCTGCAAACGTCACAAGCGCCTTATCCGGGCCGCGCGTCGGGAACGGCAGACGCGAACCGCGGGGCGGGCTCCGGGCCACGGCGACTGTCCGCCGCCGCGGTACAGTCGGCCGGCCGGCCGGCACCCCGAACGATGAAACTGCACACAGTCACCACTGTCCTCGTCGTCTGCTCCTGTATCGCTGCGGTCGGCGTCGCCTCGACGACGCTCGAAACGACGTTCGAGACGACGCCCGACGAAGCGGTCGACCTCGACTACGAAACCGTCCCCATCAGCCCCGACGACGCCGGGAAACTGAAGCGCGCGATGACCCAGTCGGACGAGGGAGCGGAGCGCAATCGGCCCGCCGCCGGCGAGGGTGGCGGCGAGCCACGCGCGAACCCCGGTGCGGGCGAGGCGAACCGTCAGCAGTCGAGGCCGGCCGACGGAGAGCGACGCGACCAGCGGGCGGACCCGTCGGACGGCGACCGGTCGTCGGGCGCGAGCGAGTCTCGTCCGACGGCGGGAGTGGCGGCACCTCGACGGACGAGAGCCTGCTGGACGAGCTACTCGACCTCCTCGCAACGTGGCTGCCCTCCCTCGTCGTCCTCGGCGTCCTCGCCGCGGCGGCCGTGCTTCTCTTCCGCCACCGCGACCGAATCGTCCGACTCCTCACCACGCCGGCCACAGAGCGCGAGGGGGCCGCCGCGCCGCGCGAACCCGAACCGCGGAACGCCGTCGAACGCGCGTGGGTGTCGGTACTCGCGGCCGCCGACGTGGACGACCCGTGGCGGCGGACGACCGCGGAGTGCGCCGCGGCGGCGGTGGAGAGCGGCCTCGACCCCGACGGCGTCGAACGCCTCCGGCGCGTGTTCGAGGAGGTCAGATACGGCGGCGGCGAGGTGACGGCGGCGCGGCGACGCCGGATGGAGCGCGGACTGTCGCAGTTGGACCTCGCGGGCGTCGACCCGGGGAGGGGCGACCGATGAGCCGGCGCGGACGTGTCGCCGTCGCGGTCGTCGGCGTCCTCGGCCTCGCCGCCGCCATCGCCCTCGTCGCGGGGGGCGAACCCGGCAGCGGACCCGACGCCGCCGCACTCGTCGCGGCCGCCGGCAACGACTACTTCCTCGCGGCGGGCGTCGCCGCCGTCTCCCTCCTCGTCGTCGTCGCCGTCCTCGGCCTGCGCGGCGTCGGGGGCGTCGACCAGGCGACGCCGCCGAACCCCGAGACGGTGCAGGACGCGCCGCACCCCGGCGTCGCGTTCGACCGGACGGTCGAAGGCGAGTCGCGACTCCCGTTCCGCGGCGACGCCGAAGAGCGAGACGCCGTCCGCGAACGGGTCCGCCGGGCGGCCGTCCGGTCGGTGATGCACCGTGACGGCTGTTCCCGCGAGGAGGCGCAGGCGCGCGTGACCGCCGGGTCGTGGACCGACGACGCGGCGGCGGCCGCCTTCCTCTCCGACGGCGTCCGCGTCCCGGCCACGAGACGGCTCCTCGGGACGCTCTCCGCGGGGTCGCGGTTCGAACGCGGCGCGAAGCGCGCGGTGGACGAACTCTGCCGGCGCGAGGGCGTCGACGGGGGCGAGCGATGACGACCGTTCGCCGGACGCGGCGGTGGCGCGGCGTCGTCGCCGTCGCCCTGTTCGCCTGCGCGGCCGGTCTCCTCGTGCAGGATTCGCTCGTCCTCCTCCTCGGTTCCGTCGGCGTCGGCTACGCGGCCTATCCGTGGCTGTCGTCCGCGCCGTCGGTCGAACTGGAACTGGAGCGGTCGGTCGAACCAACCGACCCCGCGGCCGGCGACGACGTCGACGTGACCGTCCGCGTCCGCAACGTCGGCGGCGAGACGCTGACCGACGTCCGCCTCGTGGACGGCGTCCCGCCGATGCTCACCGTGAGTTCGGGGACGCCGCGACACGCCGCGACGCTCCGGCCCGGTGGGACGACGGAGTTCACGTACGCCGTCCGCGCCGAACACGGCCGCCACCAGTTCGACCCGGCGACGGTCCTCGCGCGCGACGTGACCGGCGCGACGGAGGTTGAGACGACGGTCCGGGCCGACACCGCCGTCGAGTGCGCCGCGTCGGTGCCCGAGGTACCCCTGCGTCGGCAGACCCGGCGCGGGAGCGGAACCGTCCCGACGGACGAGGGCGGGAGCGGAACCGAGTTCCACCAGACCCGCGAGTACCGAACGGGCGACCCACTCTCCCGCATCGACTGGAAGCGGCGCGCGAAGACGGGCGAACTGACCACCGTCGAGTTCCGCGAGGAGCGTCTCGCCTCGGTGGTGCTCTGCCTCGACGCCCGGGCGTCGGCCTACCGCGCGGCCGGCGAGGACGAACCGAACGCCGTCGCCTGCGGACGCGAGGGTCTGTCGCAACTCCTGACTTCGCTGGCCGACAGCCGGAATCCGGTCGGCCTCGCGGCGGTCGGACGGGAGCCGTGTTGGCTCCCGCCGGGGGCCGGCGACGACCACCTCGCCCGGGCGCGCCGGCGCGTGGGGAGTCACCCCGCGTTCTCGACGCTCCCGCCGTCGCCCGGGACCGACTGGGAGGCGGACGGCCAACTGGATCAGTTGCGGCGACGGCTCTCGCCCGGGACGCAGGTGGTCCTGTTCTCGCCGCTCTCGGACGAGGCGGTGACCTCGTTCGCGCTCCGACTGGAGGGCGCCGGGACGGCCGTCACCGTCGTCTGCCCGGACGTGACGACGACGGCGACGCGGGGCGGACGACTGGCGACGGTGGAACGGACGGCGCGAATCCGCCGCCTCCGGAGCGCGGGCGTCCGCGTCGTGGACTGGTCGCCGTCGGACCCGCTCGGACCCGAACTCCTCCGCGCGAGGGAGGGGGTCGCGTGACTCGACACGTGGCGCAGCCGACCCGTCCGGGTGGCGTCCTCGCCCTCCTCGCGGCCGTCGTCGTCGTCGCGGCCGCCACCGCCGGCGGGGCGGGACCGGGG
>NZ_WPCD01000143.1:0-9673 GCF_009741955.1 Halogeometricum sp. CBA1124
GACGTTCCACCAGCACCTCCGGGCGGCAGAACGGAAACTCGTCGCCGCATTTTACCGGGAAATACCCAACTAGTTGGGTACACTCGCCTTACTGTTCGATGCCCAACTATAGGACGTAGCATGGCAACACCAGGCAGCGAAGCGATATGGCTGTGGATAGGCACGGCGGGGATGTTCGCGGGGACGTTGTACTTCGTCGCCCGCGGGTGGGGCGTCACCGACCCGAAACAGCAGTTGTTCTATATCCTGAGTATCTTCATCACCACCATCGCGACCGTCTCGTACTTCATGATGGCGACGGGGTTCGGCCTGACGCAGGTCGAAGTGGGCGGCGTGATGCTGGACATCTACTGGGCGCGATACGCCGACTGGATGTTCACCACGCCGTTGCTGTTGCTCGACCTCGCCCTGTTGGCGGGGGCGAGTCGTAACACGATGTACACGCTCGTCGGCCTCGACGTGCTGATGATCGCGACCGGAGCCATCGCAGCATTCACCGCGTCGGCACCCATCCGCATCGTGTGGTGGGGCGTCAGCACCGCACTGCTGCTGTTCCTCCTCTACTTCCTCGTGAAGGCGCTGAACGACGCGGCGGACCAGCAGACCGAGTCGGTCCGCAGTCTGACCACGACGTTGCGCAACATGCTCATCGTGCTGTGGTTGGCCTACCCGGTCGTCTGGATACTGGGTACCGAGGGGACGCTCGGAATCCTCCCCCTGTACTACGAGACGGCCGCGTTCATGGTGCTGGACCTCGTGGCGAAGGTCGGATTCGGCTTCGTCCTCCTGCGGAGTCACAGCGTGCTCGACCAGGTCGGGCAGGCGACCCCCGCCGCCTCCCCGGCGGACGACTGAGTCGTCCGCGCGGGCGAACATTCAATAGTTATCGAGATTCAGAACAGCTAGTGACTCCCTTCATCTGATGACACCACCGTACCCCGCTCACCCTCGGAGGCCCTCGTGACGGCGAGACTGACGTACTTCGGCTTCCACGCCGTGTTCGTCCTCCCCGCACTCGCGGTCCTCGGACTCGTCGTCTACCGCCGCCGCGACCGAATCACCGCCCGCGACTGGCGTTCCGCCTCGTCGGAACGGCCGTCCTCGCTGCCATCGCCCTCGTCTACACCACGCCGTGGGACAACTACCTCATCTCCCGCGGCGTCTGGTGGTACGGCGACGGCGCCGTCGCCGCGACGGTGTGGCTGGCACCGGTCGAGGAGTACGTGTTCATCCTCCTCCAACCGCTGGTCGTCGCGTGCTGGCTGTTCGTCCTCCCGACGCCGTCGGCGGACCCCGTCGAGGTGACGAGGAGACAGCGTCTGTGGGGCGTCCTCGCGGGCGTCGCCGTCGCGTCGTCGGCGGGGTACTCCTCGCCCTCGGCGGCGGGACGTACTACCTCGGAGCCATCCTCGCGTGGGCCGCCCCCGTGCTCGCCCTCCAGTGGGGGTTCGGGTGGCCCTACCTGTGGGCGGTGCGGCGGACGTTCGCACTCGCCGTCGCCGTCCCGACGCTGTACTTCTGGGTGGCCGACTGGTTCGCAATCTGGCTCGACATCTGGTACATCTCGCCGGCTCACACCACCGGCGTCTCCCTGCTGGGTCTGCCGGTGGAGGAGGCGACGTTCTTCCTCGTGACGAACCTGTTCGTGGTGCAGGGACTGCTCCTGTTCCTGTGGGTGGTGGACCGATGGCGGTGAGCGCCGCCGTCGCCGACGGCCGACTGCGGCGACGACTCGCCCGCGCGGTGTTCCCGCTCCCCTGGGTCGTCCTCGCCGCCGCCGCCGCCGTCTCGCTCTTCGGCGTCGGCGTCGCCGGTCCGGCCCGGTACGTCCCCCTGTTGCTCTCCGTCGCCGTCCTCGGACTGCCGCACGGCGCACTCGACCACGTGACGCTCTCGCGCGCGCGAAACACGAGTCCAACGCTCCGGTCGCTCGCGGTCGTGGGCCTCCTGTACCTCGTCCTCGGCGGTCTGTACGCGGTGGGTTGGTTCGTCGCCCCGGCCGCCGCGTTCGTCGCCTTCCTCCTCCTCACGTGGATTCACTGGGGACAGGGCGACGTCTACCTCCTCGTCGCACTCGCCGAGGAGACGCACCTCAGGACGCGCGGCCAACGCCTCCTCGCCGCCGTCGTCCGCGGGGGGATTCCGATGGTCGTCCCCCTCGTCGGGTTCCCCGAGGTGTACCGACGCGTCGCGGCGACGACTGCCGGTCTGTTCGTCGCCGACGCGTCGTTCGCGTGGCTCGTCGCTCCGACGGTCCGCGCCGCCGTCGGCGGCACGCTCGCGGCGCTCACCGTCGCGTCGCTCCTCGTCGGGTGGCGCCGCGCGACGACCGCCGCCTCGCGCGACGCGTGGCGGCTGGACGCCTGCGAGTCCGTCCTCCTGTGGGCGTTCTTCCTCGCCGTCCCGCCACTCGTCGCCATCGGCCTGTACTTCTCGCTGTGGCACTCGGCGCGGCACCTCGCGCGACTCGCCGCCCTCGACTCGACGGCCGCGACGGCGCTCCGCCGCGGGCGGTACCGCACCGTCGTCGCCCGACTCGGCCGCGACGCCCTGCCGACGCGCTCGGCGCCGTCGTCGTCTTCGCGGCCCTTGCCCTCGCCGTCCCCGCGGGCGTCGGGAGCGTCGAAGCCGTCGCCTCGGTGTACCTCGTCCTCCTCGCCGTCCTGACGCTCCCGCACGTCGTCGTCGTCACGATGCTGGACCGGCTACAGGGCCTCTGGTGACGCGTCTCCGGCGACGGCGTCGGCGCGGGGCCGGCGCCCGGTCGGAGAGACTGAAAAGGTTTACCCCCCTTCGTCCACAACCGTCCCGCAAGATGGCCGAAGACGTCAAACCGACTCGGAAGAACCTGATGGCGATAGAGGACCGCATCGAACTCTCCGAGCGAGGACACGACACGCTCGAACAGAAGCGTGACGGCCTCATCATGGAGTTCATGGACATCCTCGACCAGGCGCAGGACGTCCGCTCGGAACTCCACGAGGACTACGAGACGGCGCAGTCGAAGATAAACATGGCCCGCGCGATGGAGGGCGACGTGGCGGTTCGCGGCGCGGCCGCGGCCCTGAAGGAACACCCCGAGATTACGACGCAGTCGAAGAACATCATGGGCGTCGTCGTCCCGCAGATCGAGTCCTCGCGCGTGAGAAAGTCGCTCGACCAGCGCGGGTACGGCCTGCTCGGGTCCTCCGCGCGCATCGACGAGGCGGCCGACGCCTACGAGGAACTGCTGGAGTCCATCATCCTCGCCGCCGAGGTGGAGACGGCGATGAAGAAGATGCTCAAGGAGATAGAGACGACGAAGCGCCGCGTCAACGCCCTGGAGTTCAAACTCCTGCCCGACCTCTACGAGAACAAGGAGTACATCGAGCAGAAACTCGAAGAGCAGGAACGCGAGGAGATATTCCGCCTGAAGAAGATCAAGGCGAAGAAGGAAGAAGAGGAGAAAGAAGAGCGCGAGGCCGAAGCGAAGGAGTCGGGCGCGGCCGAACGCGTGCCCGCCGACGACTGAGACCGACGCCGGTCCTCGCTCGCCTCGACGGCGACGACCACGTCTTCGGCCACCACGCGAACTCGCGCGCGCACCGGACGCCGTCCGTCTCTCTCCTGTTTCGCGCCCGCACGACTCGACTCGGTCCGACGCCGACGGCTACAGGTACGCGTCGTCGTAGCCCTCGTCGGGTTTCCGCGTGTTCCCGCAGTTCGCGCACCTGAGTCGCTCCATGCTGTCTATCGACACGTCCGTCGAGTCGCAGTTCCCGCAGTAGTAGCCGTACTCCTCGTTCAGGCCGTCGTCGAGGTAGGTGGGGACGAACGCGCCCTCGGTTCCCGACACGGGGTCGTCGCCGAGATAGACCGTCTCCCCGTCGGTTTCGACGCGTCCGGAAACTCGTCGGTGTCTATCTCCGCGGCCGTCTCGCCCTCGCCGTCGTCCTCGCCGGCGGCCGTCCCGTCACCGTTCGCCGCATCGGCCTCTTCGGCGTAGACGTACTCGACCGTCTCGCGCCCGCCGACATCCAGCGTTCGCTCCTCGACCCGTTCGAGGCCGAACCGCTCGAAGAACGCGCCGGCGGTGTTGTTGGCGGCCATCGCGGCGGCCTGGTGGCCCGTCCCGTGACCGTGGTCCAGTTCCTCGACGGCGCGTTCGTACAGCGCCGTCCCGATGCCCATGCCGCGACGCTCGGGGTCCACGTGGAGTCGGCGGACGGTGTCGTCGTCGCCGTCCACGAGGACGACGCCCGAGACGACGCCGTCCTCGTCGGCCTCGGCGACGAAGGCGGCGTAGTCCTCGGAGTCACGACGGCGTCGTTGCTCCGCCTCGCCGAACTCGGCCTCGACTATCTGTTCGATGTCGCGCGGACTCAGCGCGTAGGAGGCGGTCATCGAACTCTCCGCCATCTCGTGAATCCGGCCCGCGTCGTCGCCCTCGGCGCGACGGATGGTGAACTGGTCGCTCACGCTCAGTCCTCCCGTTTCCGGTAGACCGCATCGGACCCGCAGTTCGGACACTCCGTCGGCAGACCGTCTTCGAGGTCACCGATTTCTCCGCAGTCGTCGCACCGCCACTGCAGGTAGCCCTCGCCGAACTCCTGTCCCGGCACCTGCTCTTGCTGTTCGGTCTCGCGTTCCTCGCGGTTCACCGACGTGACCTCCTCCTCGTCGATTTCGGGGTCGCTCACGTTCACCGCGCCGTCGCCGTCTCCGTCTTCGACTTCGGCGTCGATGTCCACCTCGAATCCGGCGGCGGTGAATCCGTCGACGACACCAAGCGCGGTTCCGTCGTCGTCGTAGACGACCATTCCTGCCTCTATCGGCGTGGCGTCCTCGCTCGTCGCTGGTTCGTCGCTCATGTGTTTGCCGTTCGGGGCACTGGCCGCTTGAGGCTGGTGGCTACCCACCTCGGACGGGTCGGTCCCGGCCCCACCGACGGACATTTGTCGGCGGCCCGCGTCGCCACGACCGTGAACTGCGACCACTGCGACGGCGAACTCGTCGTCTTCGCCGTCCCCGCGGACCTGCGCGAGTTCGCCCCCGACGGCGGCGCGGCGGCGTCGCTGTGCGCGAACTGCCTCCGTCTGGACGCCGTCGAAGACGCCGCCGCGACTGCGGCATCCGCCGACGTGGACCCGGAGACTGCCGACGCCGCCGACGCGGACGCGACTTCTCGGCGGTCAGCGACGCCTTCCCGTCGGGTCGCGGCGGCGTCGCCCTCGCCCTCCTCGTCGGGAAACTCGACTCGCTGGCGCTCCACCGCGCGGCCGTCGAGACGCTCGCCGACGAGGCCGAACGCGCCGGTGCCGACCCGTTCCTGACGCTCGATAGACTCGGCGGCGACGACGGCGTCGACCCGCAGTTCGACTTCGAGCGCCGACGCCTGCAGTTCGAGTCGCTCGTGTCCTGACGCGGGCTAGGCGTCCTCGTCGTCGCCGCCCGCGCCCGCGTCCCCGTCTCGACCGTCGAACGCCACCGGGTCGGCCCAGCGGTCCGCTTCGCCGACCGGTTCGACGGCGTGCGCGACTTCCGCGTCGTCGTACTCCACGTCCGACAGCGCCATGTTGAGTCGTTGCCACCGGGCGCTCCGGTCGTCCTCGCCCTCGGGGCCGACCCGCGCGCCGAACACCTTGAAGAAGCGGTCGCCCCGGTCGCGTCTGGTGCCCTCGGCGGTGTGCTTGTCGAACGCCACGTCGAACTCGCCGTCCGGGTCCAGGTCGCCGACGGGGAAGTCCGCGACGGGGTCTTCGTCGGTGCCGCGCACGTCGGCGCGGGCGGCCGCCGCGTTCCGGAAGAACTCGTCGGCGTTCGGCGACTCGCGGGACGACCGGGCGCGCGCGCACGCGAGGGCGGCGTGGACGGCGCAGATGCGACCCCGCCAGCCGTCCGGTTCCCAGCGCTCGGTCGCCAGCGTCTCGTATCGCTCGACGAGCAACGCGACGTCCTGTCCGGCCCGCAGATCCTCGACCACGTAGAGGTGCAGGCGGTCCCAGAGGTTCCACGCGTAGCCGGACCGCGCGAGTTCCCACGCGGCCCACGCGGCGACTTCCTCGTCGGAGCGTCGGACGGCCTTCTGGAGCAGGCTCGACACGTCGTAGCGGTTGTACCCGCCGTCGGTCTCGCCGTCTCCCTTCGGTTCGCCCCAGTCGGTCGTTCCCTCGCGGGCCTCCGGCGGCGTCTCGGTGTCGAGACTGCCGTCGGCGCCGAACGTGGCTTGGCGGTCTTCGCCCATGGCGGGCGTGACGGCGCCGTCCGCAAAGTGTGGTCCGGTCTGTGGGTTCGGGGGTGCGCTACGACCGCCTCACCACGTTCCGACGGGCGACTCGTCGTCGCTCTCGACGAAGTAGACTCTGCTCCCCGGAATCCGCCGCCGCAGGTCGGCGTCCTCGCCGTCGGGCGCAACGACCCAGTAATCTCCCCGCTCGTCGTACGCGACGACGTTTTCGGACTCTTCGGTTCCCGTGTCGGTTTCGTAGACAATCTTGTGCATCGTCGGTCACTCGACAGACGGTTCCGTGACGTATCGAAGCCACGGGTCGTTCTCAGTTCTTGAGACAGCGGGGTGACACGAACCGGTCGCAGAATACGCGTTTAGACGCCCGTGGAGTAGCGCAGGATGCCGGCGACGCCGCCGAACGCGTCGTACAACTGCTCGCCCTTCTCGAAGTCCGTCGAGATGAACTTCGTCTCGGTGCCGCGCTGTTCGGCTATCGCCATCAGGTGTTCGATGACGTCCTCGCGGTCGGTCTTCTCGGCCTCCTCGCCGCACTCGGTGCACTGGTGGCCGGGGTCGCCGTGCCGCCGGTCCACGACTTCGTACTCCTCGTGGCCGTTGGGGCACTCGTAGACGACGACGTCCGAGCGCAGGTCCTCCGAGAGGAGGAGTCGGTCCACCGAGCCCATGATGAGGTTCTTGCGGGTGGGGCCGAAGCCGTAGGTGGCCTCCTCGCCCGTGTGGAGTTTCTCGAAGAACTCCTCCATCTGGGACTTGTCCTTCATCACCTCCTGGTCGGCCAGCACCTCCTGTGCGGCGTCGACGAGGTCGTACAGGCCGGACTCGTCGGTGTAGGAGACGTCGAACTTGCCGACGACGAGGTCACCGAGCTCGTGGTGGAGGTAGTCGCCGTCGAGGAACTCATCCTTCGTCGGCGACGGGCCGCCGACCAGAATTCCGTCCATGTCGTGTCGCTTCGGGACGTACAGGTCGTTGGCCATCTCCGCCACCTCCTGATAGAAGTTGTCGATGGCTTCGAGACGCAGGCGGGCGAACCGCTGGGCGGACTGGCCACCTTTGCGCTGTTTGCCGGGCACCAGCGACGACGCCGACTTGACCGGTTCGACGCGCTTGCCCTTCAGCCACCCGCGTTCGCCTCGCGGCGGTCGAGAACGACGAGGCCGAACAGGCCCTTGTCGGTCAGCATATCCTCTAGCGGTTGCGTGAGGAAGTTCGAGTCGCAGTGGTAGCGGAACGACTGGATGGGTTCGGGCGGGCTGTCGAGGACGCGCGTGACCATCTCCGTCTGGCCACCGCCGGAGTCGACGGCGCCGGAGAAGATGACGATGCCGTTGTCCGGGGGGAACGTGTCGTAGTAGCGCAGACGGTCCTTGATGGAGGTGAGCGCGTCCTGCACGTTCGTCCGCGTCTGCTTGGACTTGATGTTGGACGCCTCGGAGTGCTCCTGCGTGACGTGCGCCACCACGTCGGAAATCTGCTTGTCGTCCGGGATGTAGATGGTGACGAGTTGCGTGCCGGAACCCTCGTAGTCGTCGAGTTCCTCGATGACCTTTCGGAACTCGTACTTCCTCCTGTCTGAGTTCTCCTCCGCGCTCGCCGTGTTCGTATCAGACATCGTTGTTGTGGGAAACAAGACGACCGAGACGGTTAAAGTACCGCGTTCGAAGCCGGGTCGGCGGCGCGAACGGGGTGAGATTCCGCGGTAGACGCGTTCAACCGCCTCGGACGGCCACCGACGACGCGAGGCGGGCGGACTCGCCGCCCGGTCGCACGGGCCGCTGAGCCGAGGCGGGGCGCACCCCCGCGTCGCTCCCGACGCGGTGTCCCGGCCGGTCACCCGTCCGGCTATCGACGCGTCGCCTCACTCGCAGCCCGTTCGGTCGGCTTCGTCGAGGTACTGGTGAATCCGCCGGCCCGTCTCGGTGATGGCCACCGTCCCCGCGTCGGCGTCGTGGCGAACCGCGTCCAGGTCGACGAGTTTCGGGAGGTGGACGTGGTACAGCGAGAGTTCGACGGCCTCGCTCGTCGCGCCCTCGGGGTCCTCCTCGGCGAGCGTCCGAGCGAGTTCGGCTCTCGTCGTCGCCCCCGACCGGTTCGCCAACAGTCGCACCGTTCGCCGCCGTCGCTCGCTTCGGAGTGCCGAACACACGTCGTCGAGGTTCAGACGTGGGCGAATCTTTGCCATGGTGAACGAGCGAACGACCTCGTGATAACGGTTCGCCGTACTCGATTACTCTAAGAAATCGAACAGTTCCGGCCGACATCCCCGTCGGTCGCCACCGGTCAGTCGTCTCGCGTCACCGAGAGCACGTCGAGAGCGCCGTCCATGCGGACCGTCAGCGTCTCGTCGTCGACGACGACGGTCACCTCGAAGCGGTACGGGTCCGTCTCGACCGGCGTCGCGGTGACTCGGCCGACGAACGCCGCGTTGTCCCACGTGAGTTTCCGGAAGGGAATTCGCTCGTCGAGGCCGTGGTCGTAGTAGAAGGCGACGACGGCCGGGTGGTTCAGCGCGGCGAACCACGTGACTGTCCGCCGACCGTACTGACAGCGCTGGCACTCGAACTCCGTCCACACCTCGTACCGACTGTCGCACTCGGGACACAGGCCCGACTCGTCGGGGCGGTGGTTCGAACAGACGTCGTGCGACGCGTCGATTCGCCCCGCGCACTCCGGGCAGATTCCCTCCATCATCGGCGCGACTTTCGAGTCGTACAGGACGTGGGCGGCGTCGATGGTCTCCTCGGCGGTCCGACCGACGAGGCCCGAGGGCGGATACTGGTAGTGCATGTACGTGCCGGGCGGGAAGTCGCCGCCGACGACGCCGCCGCACTCGGTGCAGCGGACCGATATCACCTCCTCCTCGTAGGCCATCTCGACGGTCCCGCCGCAGTAGACGCACCGCTCTTCGGTCTCGACGGGGGAGACCAACGGCGACGACGTTATCGTCCCGGTGAGCACCGCGCGCACCACCTGCTCGCCGGCGAACCGCAGGTCGTAGCCGTCGTCGGTCTTCCGGACGAAGTGGCCGACGAGTTTGTTCAGGTGGTAGCTGAAGTTCCCCTTGTCGTCGGGCGCCACCGCGTCGCGGAGTTCGCCGAACGAACGTGGTTCGGACGACTTCCAGAGTCGCTTCAGGACCTCCATCCGCGTCTCGTTTCCGAGGATGGCGAACGCCTCCGTCGCGGCGATTTCGTCGGTCTCCGTCTCGATTCCCGGTCTATCCATGCTCTCACCTCGCGGTTCGTGAGCAAATGTCTTGGGTAGTGACAGCACGCCTGCGAACGGAGGGACGGCGAGCGTCGCCCGGGACACACCTCGGAATACCTTTATATGTTCGACGTGGGAGAGTCCGAACGACTAGATATGGGATGGGTGTACGCAGTCGTCAGCGCGAAAGGGGGCGTCGGGAAGACGACGACGACGACGAACCTCGCGGCGGCCCTC
>NZ_WPCD01000279.1:0-3687 GCF_009741955.1 Halogeometricum sp. CBA1124
CGACGCGTAGCGCTCGACCGCTCCGCCTTCGCTACTGGCGGCGCGATGCCGTCGGTCACTCGTCGCGTGCGCCCGATGGGACCGCGCAGCGACGCGGGTCGCCCGCGCGGCGAGGTAGCCGAGGAGGAGGAGGAGTCCGCCCGCACGCAGGAGGTTGCCGTGGAAGGGGAGCGCCGCCACCGCCCCCGCGAACCCGAGCAGTCCCAGCACGCCGGCACCGCAACTCGCACACCCCGAGGCGAGGAGTCCCGGAACGGCGCTCGACAGCCCGCTCGTTCCGGAGAGTCCGACCGCGCCGACCCGTCCCGCGACGTTCGTGACCGCGACGCCGGTCACGACGGCGTACGAGACGACCAGCCCGAGACCGACCGGTCCGACCGTCGCGTAGGTGTTCGCCGTGAGGGCAACCAGCGCGTCGTCGAGGTAGCCGACGCCGGCACCGAGCATCTGAGCCGAGTAGGCGGGGAACGCGCTCAGCACGAGGAGCGCGTACGTCCCGGCGGCGACGCCCGCGAAGCAGAGGCTCCGGGACGTGGCGGTGAACGGGTAGACGAACGCCGCCCGAAGTCGGTCGGCGTGTCGGTCGAGAGCCCCGTCGCTCACGCGTTCTGCACCCGGGTTATCGCCTCGTCGAAGCGGTCGAACGGCTGTGCGCCGGTTATCTTCCCGGCGACGTCCTCCTCCCGGTTGTACAGCACGAACGCCGGCGTCCCGCGAATATCGAACCGAGACGCTCGCTCCACGTCCTCCCGTATCGACGACTCGATTTCGCTCCGGCGCTCCCGCATGCAGTCGTCGACGGCGTTCGCGTCGACGCCCTCGACGCCGCGCGTGACGTCGAGGAGGTTGTCTCTCGACGCCCAGTCGGAGTTCTCCGACCCCTGCTCGTCGAACAGCGTGGCGTGCCACCGCCAGTACGCCCGCGGTCGTTCCGCGCGCACCTGCCGCCAGACGCACCGGTCCACGACCGCCGCGGTCATCGACAACTTCCCGAGGTACGGGTACTGGACGAAGACCAGCCGAACCGTCCCCGACTGCACGTGCGTCTCGACGAGTTTCGGGAGCGTGTTCCGCTCGAACCGACGGCAGAACGGGCACTGGTAGTCGCTCCAGTAGTAGACGTCGACCGGCGCGTCCATCGACCCCGCGACGGGGTGCCCTCGCAGGTCGCGCCGGCGTCGGTCGTGTTCGAACTGCGGTGAAACGCCGCTTCGGGGAGGTCGGCCGACTCCGTCTCACGCTGGGATGCGCCGTAGACGATGCCACCGCCGGCGACGACGGTACCGACGCCCGCGAGCAGAGCGCGACGGGTCGTCGGCGATTCGGGGAGGTCCATGTCTCCCGCTGGGCGGACCGCACGTAAACCGGTCCCGGCGTTGTTCCGACTCTGCAAACTCGCGACTCACCGGCGGACGGCGGCGCGGTCCGCGGTCCGTCCGGTCAGTACGACTCGCGCAGCACCTGTTCCGGACGGACTCGTTCCCCGTCGCGTCGGATTCGCTCGTGCTGTGCCGTTCGCCCTCCGGCGGCGAGTAACGTGGGGCTCAGATGTGAACCGACGCTCCGCCGCCGCGACGGAGGCCGAACCGACGGCCACTGACGTCGCGGTATCGGACGAATACCGTCGCTAGGGTGTCGTTGCGTCGGTGTCTTCGGAACAATACTCTTGGTACCGACGCCGGAGAGTGCAGTCAGGAGATTGACATGGAACGAGAAGACGCGTGGGAGACGCTCGTCCGCGCTCTCGACGACGTGAGCCGACGACGCCTGCTGGTCGCACTGTTGGAACGCTCCGCTTCGGACGAGGCCGTGCGCGTCCCCGAGGACGTCCACCGCGGCGACCGGGAGTTGGAGGCGCTGAAGTTCGACCTCTATCACGTCCACCTCCCCCTCCTAGAGAGTGCCGACTACGTCCGGTGGGACAGGGAGACGCACGAGGTCGAACGCGGCGACGCGTTCGACGAGATTCGTCCGGTGCTCCGGGTGTTGCACGACAACCGGGACGACCTCCCCGAGGGGTGGGTGTGAGTCGGTTCGGTCGGAGCCGACGCCGTCTCACCGAAGGTGCGTCGAGAGAACCGCGGCGAGCGACTCGCACTTGACGGGTTTCAGCAGGTACTCGTCGACGCAGTCCTCGTTCAGTCCGCCGTCGGGGCGGGACGCGCTCAGGACGACGACGGCCCCCGAGAACGTCGTCTCGTGCAGTCTGTCGACCACCTCGTCGCCGGTGAGTTTCGGCATGTCGCGGTCCAGCACGACGACGTCGACGGCGGCGTCGAGGCTCGCGACCGCCTCTCGCCCGTCCGCGGCCTCGCGGACGGTCCAGTCCGTCCGCTGGGTCAGCCAGTACGCGAACGACTCGCGCAGGACGCCGTTGTCGTCCGCGAGGAGGACGGTAGCGGGTGCCGCGTGCGGTCCGCTCGCCATCGGGTTCGGTTTCGAGGTCACCGGTCGGTCACGCGACCCCAGACGTTACGACGTATCGCCGCACCGGTCCCGAGACCGAACGCTCGTCTCCGACTCGCCGACGACCGCGGAGCCGGTGGCTACGCACGCGAACGACCCCCTCCGCGCGCTGTCGGTCGCCAGTCGCGACCCCGGTGGGAGTGACCGGGGCCTCGACCGACTCAGCGGGGACGATAGCTGTCTCAATCACGTACGGGACCACTCACTCTGACCAGATAGAGACGGGGACGGATATGTCCGCGTTTTAAATACTCTTCTCGGGTTCGTCGTCGGGTGGCGTGGTCGCGAGTGCGTTCCCGACCAGCCTGTGATGCGCGCGGCGCAGCAACTGGCCGGCGGACTGCTTCGCGATGCCGAGTTCGTCGGCCACGTCTTCGAGGGTGGCCCGTCGGGGCGTCTCGAAGTAGCCCGCCCGCCAGGCCGTGGTGAGCGCGTCGGCCTGCTTCTCCGTGAGTCCGAACTGCGACCCCTGATGCCCCTCCGTCTCGTCGAACAGTTGCTTCAGTTCGAACTCGATGCCGTTCGCCTGGCAGTACTCGTTGAAGTCCTGCAGGCTGTGATAGTTCTCGAACCGGACCCGGAGCGACCACCCGTCGCGTCGCCCCGTCGCCTCCAGGATGACCGCGTTGACCTCCCTGTAGACGAAGAGGATGGCCTTCGTCTGCTCGGTCCACTCGCCCCTGAACAGCGCCGCGTCCTCGAACGTGTCCAGTCGGCGCACGTTCTGTATCGACGGGTCTTCGTCGACCGCGCGTTCGAACGCCGCGAGGTCGCAGTCCGAGACCCAGAAGTACGGCGTCAGCGACGTCCGCATCGCGACGACGCGTTCGACTTCGATGACCGCGTCGGGGACTGATTGGAGCGTGGCCGTCAGCGGGAACATCTCCGCCGTGACGTGGAACTTTCCGATGATGCTCATTGGGAACTCCAGTACCGTAGAGCACTGCGATTCGCGGTAAATACGTTCGTACTCGCGGTCGCTCCGAGTCACACCGCCCGGACGACCACCGTCGCGTTCGTTCGCTCGTCGGGTGCGACGACGGCGAGGTCGAACGCCGCGGCGACGACTACCGTCTCGTTGCCGCGTCGTTGCACCACCACGCCGTCCCGGACCGTACAGTCCCCGAACGCTCTCCCCCGGCCCCCGGGACAGTTGCGTGCGGCCCACCCCGTCGCCTCGCTCCCGTTGTACGAGACGACGAGCGACCGGTCGCCGGCGGC
>NZ_WPCD01000046.1:0-18928 GCF_009741955.1 Halogeometricum sp. CBA1124
CGCCGCCGCCGGCGAGGACGCGGCCGTCGGAGACGGTCGTCGCGACCACGTCGAGGGCGTCCTCGACGCCGCGTTCGAGTTCGTCGACCACGTGGTCGGTCGAACCGCGCAGGAGCATCGTCACGCCGTGCTTCTCGTCGCCGAGACCCTCGACGTAGAACAGTTCGTCCTCGCTGTCGCGGCGGACGGAGGCGACGCCGAGGTCGGCCTCGGTGACGCTGTCGAGGTCGGAGACGACGTTGCCGCCGGCGACGTTCCGGAGGAACGCGATGTCGGACTTCTTCGTCCGACGGACCGCCAGGATGCCCTCCTTGGCGAGGTAGTGCTGGGCGAGGTCGTCGATGCCCTTCTGGCAGAAGACGACGTCGGCGCCGGAGTCGACTATCTTCTCGACCTTCTCCTTCAGCTGCTTCTCCTCCTGGTCGAGGAACTTCTGGAGCTGGTCGGGGGACTCGATGTTGACCTGCGTGTCGACGTCGGCCTCCTCGACCTCGATGGGTTCGTTGAGGAGGAGGACGTCGGCCTCGTCGAACTCCGTCGGCATGTCGTCGTGGACGGGGTCCTTGTCGATGACCGCGCCGTTGAGCAGTTCGGACTCGGACGCGGAGCGACCGGTCTGCGTCTCGATGGAGACGTTCTCGAGGTCGACCACGAAGGAGCCGTCGTCGGCCTGCACGGTGACCTGTTTGACGGCGTCGACGATGATCTCGGCGAGAAGCTCCTTGTTGAGTTCGGAGCTCTTGCCCGTCATCGACGTCTCGGCGACCTTCTTCAGGAGGTCCTCGTCGTTGGGGTCGACCTGCTCTGCGATGTTGTCTATCTCCTCGCGGGCCTTCTGGCTGGCGAGGTGGAAGCCCTTGATGATGGCCGTCGGGTGGATGTCCTGTTCGAGGAGGTCCTCGGCGTTCTTCAGGAGTTCACCCGCGATGGCGACGGCCGTCGTCGTCCCGTCGCCGGCCTCGTCCTCCTGCGTCTCGGCGACTTCGACGATCATCTCGGCCGTCGGGTTGTCGATGTCCATCTCCTTGAGGATGGTGACACCGTCGTTCGTGATGGTGACGTCGCCCATCGAGTCGACGAGCATCTTGTCCATCCCCTTCGGACCGAGTGTCGAGCGTACCGCCTCAGCGACGGCGCGGGCGGCACTGATGTTGTACTCCTGCGCGTCGCGGTCTTTCACGCGCTGCGCGTCCTCACCCATGATGATCATGGGCTGACCCTGCTGCATTCGCTGACTCATAGTCACCGCAGGATTGTTTGTGATTCTATATAAAAGCTACGTTCGAGAACGTCGTGGGGCGTGTCACCACGATTCACGACCCCGCCCCCGAAGTCGGCGACGTGTCGCGTTTCTGCCGCCGTTCGTCCGCGCGCACGCCGTCGCCTCCGCGACCGAACTGAAGCGAGTAGCGCCTCCCTTTATATACTCAGCGTCGCGGTCGGCGGGTGGCACCACGTCACCGAACGCGGCGTCGCCACTCCGGGTCGGGCGAGAGGGAGTGGACGCGGCGTCGTCACTGGCGGGTGAACCTTCGAAGATGGAACGGTGACGACCGGCCGGCCGACTACTCGTCGTCCGGCAGTTCGTCCGCGAGGAACTCTGACCGGCGAGTCCGTTCAGACTCGAACGACGGGAGTTCTTCGTCGGCCTCTAGCGCCTCTATCTCCTCCGAGTAGAGACTCTCCTGGAGTTGGCTCCGCTTGTTCCGACCTTTCCGCTCCCGGCCGTTCTTAGTGTCTGGCATTGTCAACCGTGGGTACACGCGACACACTCATGAATCTTTGGGAGGACGTCACACGGTGAATAAACCGCTTCGGCGGCGCTGTGGAGGCGAACCACTCCGGTGATGGCTGGCGGCAGGCGGGTGCAGTCGGACCCTATTCGTCGTACGCGTGCGCTTCGAGCGTCTCCATCGAGACGGAATCCAGCACCGCCTCGTTCGTCGCTTCGAGGACGACGGGCGGGACGGTGGTCTCCGGCAGGCGTTCGCTCCGCGTGGCTTCGAGCGCTTCGGTCCACCGCCCCAGGCAGAGACACCAGCGGTCGCCCGGTTCGAGGCCGGGGAACCGCAACGTCGGGCGCGGCGTCACGAGGTCGTTCCCCCGCCGTTTGCTGAACGCCAGAAACTCCTCGGTCATCACCGCACAGAGTTCGTGTCGCCCCGGGTCGTCGGGGTGGGTTCCGCAACAGCCGTCGCGCTCGAACCCGGTCGTCGGGTCGGTGCTACAGGGAGCGAGTTCCTCGCCGAGAACGTTCCGTTCGGACATATCGGCACGATAGGGCCGTGCGAACAAAAGGCCCGTCGTGCGGGTACCGCTCCGCCGCCGCGGTTCGCTCGGCTGCGAGCCACCTCGCTGGAGGTGCGAAATCGGAGACTCCCGGGACAGAGACTCGAACTCACTCGGCTCTGTCGCACCCCCCCGCCGCTGGTAGTCTGCTGCGGCCCCGCGGAGTCCGGAGCGCACACTCACGGTCGAACGGGCGACGCGCGCTCCTCACTGCCTTCTCACTACCTGAGAACCTCCACCTGTGGTTACGTTCTCGCGAGTCCCCGTGGTAGGTATGGGTTCAGAAACTCCACAACGACTCACCTTCGACGTCTCCGCGTCGGCGGAGTCCCCGACCCGGACCCGCGTATCGACCCGTGACTTCGAGTTCGTCGTCGACGAACCGGCGACGCTCGGGGGGAGCGACGAGGGACCGAATCCCGTCGAGTACCTCCTCGGCGCACTCGCCGGCTGCATGAACGTCGTGGCCCACCAGGTCGCTCGCGAGATGGACTTGGACGTGCGTGACCTCGAAATCGAAATCGACGGTGACCTCGACCCCGCGAAGTTCATGGGCAAGAGCGACGAGTCGCGGGCCGGGTACCAGGAGGTCCGCGTCGACATCTCGGCCGACGTGGACGCGACGGACGAGACGATTCAGACCTGGCTCTCGGCGGTCGAAGAACGATGTCCCGTCAGCGACAATCTGAGTAACGAGACGCCGCTCGCTGTCTCCTTCGAATCCCGCTGAACGAGTCGTCGGCATCGACTCGGACCTGTTCTGCCTTCTCTCCAACCGGTGGTGGTCCAGTATCCACCGAGTGCAACGGAGGCGGTGACCGGCTCACGCTCGAGCGACCAGAACAGAGACTGTCGCCGACTGAACCACGTCCTCCGTCGTGCTACCGAAGAGCCGCTCTGAGAGGGTCGAATCCTCGCTCTCTCCGATCACGATCAGGTCGATTCCGTTCTCGTCGCTGTACTCCTGTATCGCGTCCTCCGGAAACCCTTCGAGAATGACCCGTTCTGCCGAAACACCGGCTTCGTCGGCCATCTTCTCGGCCTGATTCAGCGCCTCTCTCGCCTCCTCGTCGAGGGTTTTCGTGAGGTCGTCCGCGATGTCACCAACACCGGATGCGGCCATCTCCGTCTCGACGTCGACGACGTGCAGGAGATGTACCGTGGCACCCGTCCCAGACGCAATCTCCACGCCCTGTTCCAGCGCGGTCGTGCTCGCAGCGGATCCGTCTGTCGGGATGAGGATATCGTGGTACACGATTCTTTGCTACTGTTTGGACGATGAAAAAAAAGTGGCGTGGCTCGCTCTGCGACGAGACGCCTCGCTGGAGAAGTGAAGTCAGTAGAACGCCGGGACAGGGATTTGAACCACGGTCACTCTGCTCGCTTCGCTCGCACCGTTCCCTGATTCAAATCCCTTCGTCGTCGGTTACAGCGAACTCCCCGTCGTCCGCTCGGCGACGAGACGGCTCGCTGGAGGGTAGTTCACAGAGAAACGCCGGGACAGGGATTTGAACCCTGGATCCCAAAGGGAACACGCTTTCCAGGCGTGCGCCTTACCACTCGGCCATCCCGGCTCTAATCCGGACTACCCGGTTGACGTGTTTAAGTCCTTCCTTTCGCGGCGATGCGCTTCTCGGTGGCGTAGGACGCGGCACCGACGACCACACCGACCGCAACCGCGACGCCGAGGGCCGCCCCCACGTCGAGTCCGAGTGACCCGACGACGAGTCGGTAGCCCTGCACGAGGACGAGGAAGGCGAGTGCGCCGACCACGCCCCACAACGCCGCCGACCTGACGCGCGAGGGCACGCTACTTGTCGGCCACGTCGGCGATGGCCTCTATCTCGACGCCGACGCTTCGGGAGGTTGCCCACCTCGACGGCGCTTCGCGCCGGCGGTTCCTCGTCGAAGTACGTCGCGTACGTCTCGTTCATCTCCTCGAAGTCGTCGATGTCGGCGAGGTAGACGTTCACCTTCAGGACGTCACTCGCGTCGGCCCCCTCCGATTCGAGGATGGCCATCACGTTGTCCAGCGACTGCGCCGTCTGCGTCGCGATATCCTCGTCGTCGAGGAGTTCGCCCTCGGGGGTCAGCGGAATCTGCCCCGCCGTGAACAGGACGGACCCGTTCGTCGTCGCCTGACTGTACGCGCCGACTGCGGCGGGCGCCTCGTCCGTGCTGATGGTTCGTTTCATACCCGACGGGTCTCCCGCCGTGGACTTAAAACCGAAAGAAGCGGCCGCCTCGTCGCCGCATCGCACCGTGCTCCGCGGCGTCAGTCGCCGGCGTACGACTCGCCCGCCTCGACGGGGCCGCGGAACGTCGAGTAGAGGACGGCGAAGTAGACGAATATCAGGGGGAGCAGGAGCGCAGAGGCGATGCTCATGAGGTTCAGCGGGAGCGTCGAGACGATGCCCGCCGACAGCGTCAGCCCCGTCACCGGGTCCACGAGGGGGTAGAGCAGCGCGGCCACGAGTGTGACCAGCCCGTACGTCAGACCCGCGGCGGCGGCGAGGGCGAGGACGTATCGCTCGCGCCGCATCGCCGCGACGTAGGCGACGCCGAGGAGGGCGCTCAGGCCGACGAGTCCGAGCGACGCGGGCGCGAGAAGCGCGGGCCGCATCCCCGGCCGGGTGACGAGCAGGTAGGCGACGGCGACGACGACGAGGCCGAGGTAGGCGGCGAGCGCTGGGGTCCCGTACCGGGCCGTCTCCCCGCGGAGCGAGCCACGCGTCTTCAGCCCGAGGAACGCCGCCCCGCTGACGACGGTGAGGGCGACGACGGCGACGCCGACGACGACGGAGGCGACGGAGAGAATCGTCGTCGCGCCGAGCAGCCAGTTCGCCGCGAAGACGCCGAGGAAGAACGGCGCGAGGACGCTGCCGGCGACGAACGCCCGCCCCACCAGCGCTGCCACGCCTCGTCGTGCCGTTGCTCGTACATCTCGGGGGCGAGGCCGCGCAGGATGAGTGCGCCGAGGATGGCGAACATCAGCAGGTAGTTCCGGCTGAACAGGTCCGCGTACACGGACGGGAACGCGGCGAACAGCGCGCCGCCGAAGACGACCAGCCACACCTCGTTGCCGTCCCAGAACGGGCCGATGGCCGACAGCAACTGCTCTCGCTCCTCCTCGTCGTCGCGCGTGGCGAAGATGGCGCCGACGCCGAAGTCGAAGCCGTCGAGGAACAGGAACGTCCCGAGCATGAAGAACACCAGCCCGAACCATATCTCGGGCAGGGGGAGGCCGAACAGCGGACCGTCGGCCAGCCCGTACGTCTGGAGCGGCAGGGGAGACGCGAACGCGGGCATCAGTCGTCCCCCGCGGCGGCGGCCGTCTCGTCGAGCGTCGCCTGCGTGTGCCCCGTCACCGTCGGCGGCCCGCCCCGGATGATGCGGGCGACGACGTACGTGTAGAGCGTCAGCAGTCCGAGGTAGACGAGGGCGAAGCCAGCGAGCGTCAGCGTCGCCTCGAAGCCGGTCAGGCCGGGCGAGACTCCGTCGGACGTTCTCACTCACCCCCTGCCACCACCCACGGCTGTCGACCGACCTCGGTGACGATCCACCCCACCTCGACGGCGAGGATGCCGAGCAGCGACGACGCCATCAGCGACTTGTGCAACAGGTCGTCTTCGCGGAGTTGCCCCCGCCACCACCGGTAGGCGGCCCAGAACGCCAGCAAGACGAACCAGAAGCCGAGTCCGACCATGATGCGGAAGGACCAGAAGACGATGGCCACCGGCGGCGCCTCCGTCTCGAACTCGTTCAACCCGGTGATGGTGGCCGTGGGGTCGCCCCCGCTTGCCAGCCACGACGCGCCGCCGGGGATGCCGAGTCCGAACAGTTCCTTGGCGCGGGGGTTCGTCAGGTCTTCGAGGTTCGTCGGCACCGCGATGATGTACTCGGGGACGTAGCTCTCGGTCTCCCAGACGGCCTCCATCGCGGCGAACTTCTGCGGTTGCGTCTCCGCGACGTGCCGCCCGTAGGCGTCGCCGTGGATGACCTGTAACGGTGCCGTGACGACGAGGACGACGATGGCTATCTTCAACGTCGTCTCCCAGAAGGCGACGTTCTTCACCGGGTAGCCCCAGTGGTGGTGTCGGAAGACGTAGTAGGCGGCGACGCCGGCCATGAACAGGGCGACGGAGAGGACGGCGGCGTTCTGCATGTGGACGAACATCCACGGAAATCGCGGGTTGGCGTAGGCGGCGATGGGGTCCACCAGCGAGATGATGGGCTGACCGTTCTTCGTCACCACCTCGAACCCGCGCGGCGTCTGCATCCAGGAGTTGGCGACGAGAATCCACACCGCCGACAGCCACGTCCCGAGGCCGACGGCGACGGCGGACACCATGTAGAGCGCGTCGGACACCTTCTCGCGGCCGAAGACGAACACGCCGAGGAACGTCGCCTCCAGCATGAACGCCATCATCCCCTCTGTCGCCAGCGGTCCGCCGAACAGTTCGCCGGTGAACGCCGAGAACGCGGCGAAGTTCGTCCCGAACTCGAACTCCAGGACGATGCCCGTCACGGTGCCGACGACGAACGAGACGGCGAATATCTTCGTCCAGAACCGCCGCAACTGCTCGTACACCGGGTCCTCGGAGCGGATGTCTTTCCACGTGAAGTAGACGAGGAACGGTGCGAGGCCCATGCTCATCACCGGAAAGATGATGTGCACGATGGTCGTCAGCGCGAACTGCAGTCGACTTGCGAGAACTGGGTCTATCATGGGGCGAAGGTCGCGTGCGAGCGGAGAGACTCCCGCTCAGCTACTATCTAAGCCTTAGAGAGAGACTCATATATCGGACCGACTGCTTCTCAGCCGCTGGGAACGATTCGGCCGCCGACAGGTCACGGACGGCGACTCGGGAGCGTCGCGGTTCGGGAGCGTCGTGCGGCCGGGGATGTCGGCGACCGCTCAGACGAGGACTTCCACGCGGTAGCCCTTCTCGCGGAGGGCGCCGAGGAGGTCCTCGACGTGGTCGTGGCCGCGCGTCTCCAGGTCGAGTTCGACGTCCGTCTCGTTCATGCCTATCTCGCGGGAGGTGCGGTCGTGGCGGATGGCGTAGATGTTCGCCTGCGCGTCGGCGATTATCGCCAGCAGGTCGTGCAGGGCGCCGGGGCGGTCCCGCAGGACCGTCCGCACCTTCAGGTAGCGCCCCGTCTCCACGAGGCCCCGCATCACGACGGTGGTGAGCTGGTTCATGTCGATGTTGCCGCCGCAGAGGGCGGGGACGACGACCTCGTCCGGCGCGAAGTCGAACTTCTCGAACAGGAGGGCGGCGATGGGGACGGCGCCCGCCCCCTCGACCAGCGTCTTCGAGCGTTCCAGCAGGTACGTGAGGGAGACGGCTATCTCCTCGTCGGAGACGGTCACCACCTCGTCGACGTACCGCTGGATGACCTCGAAGGGCTTGTCGCCGACGCGACGGGTGGCGATGCCGTCGGCGACGGTGTTCACGCTGTCGAGTTCCTGCACCGACCCCTTCTCCAGCGACTGGGCGACGCTCGACGCCCCCTCCGCCTGCACGCCGACGACGCGCACGTCGCCGAGTCGCTCCTTGATGGCCGTGGCGACGCCGGAGATGAGGCCGCCGCCCCCGATGGGGACGACGACCGTCTCCACGTCGGGGCAGTCCTCGGCTATCTCCAGCCCGATGGTCCCCTGACCGGCCATCACGTCGTCGTCGTCGAACGCGTGGACGTAGGTGCGGTTCTCCCGTTCCTCTATCTCGTGCGCCTTCGCCTGCGCCTCGTCGTAGTCCGCGCCGTGGAGCACCGTCTCCGCGCCGTACCGCCGCGTCGCCTTCACCTTCGAGATGGGCGCGTGTTCGGGCATCACGACCTTCGAATCGCGCCCGCACGCGTCGCCGCGAGGGCGACGCCCTGCGCGTGGTTGCCGGCACTCGCGGTGACGACGCCCGCGTCCTTCTCCGCCTCCGACAGCGTCGTGATGCGGTTCAGCGCGCCGCGAATCTTGAACGACCCGGTGCGCTGGTTGTTCTCCAGTTTCAGATAGACCGCGGCGCCGGTCATGTCGGAGAACGTGTGCGAGTAGTCCAACGGTGTGTGCTTCGCGACCCCCTCGATTCGGTCCCGGGCCGCCTCGATGTCGGCGAGCGAAATCATACGCCGCGGTTCCGTGGCGCGACGTGTAAGCGTTCGGATTACAGTTTCGTTCGTTACAATTTATGCGAGCGCGGCGGTCTGCCCGCGCGGTCGCCGTGGCGGCGTCGACGGAGCGTTCGAGACGAGGCGACGATACCGACGGCTGGTCGTTCGTTCCTGCGTCTCAGAACGTGTAAAGGGGGGAATGCACGCGTGTGACGTGCAGTTACCCTACTGTTCGGCTGGTATATAAACGTCCTGCAGGCGGAGTGGAAGTGAAATCGCAAGACAGCGGCGACCCGAACGCGCCGTCAGACGCCCGTCTGTCACTCGTCGTGCCCGGCGTCCGTCGGTTCGACGACGACCGAGTTCGCGGAGCGATAGCGTTCGACTCGGGTTCGAAGGTCACCGTCGCCCGGCCACCCGGCGTCGGCGCTCTCGTCTTTGCCGCCGGAGCGAACGCCGAGGCGGGCCGCGTCGCCGACGTAGACGAACGCCCGGCCGCCGTCGGTCCGGGGGAGTTCGACTCGGACGTACAGGCCGGAGGCGACGCCCTCGTACCGGTCCAACGTCGTCACCTCGTCGGTGCGGAGGAGACGGCCCGACACCGACCCGCTGGGTACGAGCGTCGGATACCGCCCCTCGACGCGGTGGAGTCCGTCGACGCGGGCGTCCGGCCCGAACGACCAGTCGTCGAGCAGTTCGTCCGCTCGGTCGGCGTCCGTCAGCGTCCCGTAGACGAAGAACGAGGGCATGGGTGCCGATTCACGCCGGAGCGACGTTCCGTTTCCGGTATCGTCAAGCGTCACACGTCGCTGGTGACTGTATGAACGGCGGGCGACTCCGCGACGTCTGGACGCGAGTGTTCGCACTCGCGTGGCCCGTGATGGCCGAACAGACGACGCGGACGCTCATGCGCACCGTGGACATCGTCGTGACGGCCGCGCTCTCGCCCGCGCCGTCGTCGCCATCGGCCTCGCGGACCTGTTCGCTCGTTTCCCCCTCCGCATCGGCCTCGGACTCGGCGGGGCCGCCATCGCCCTCTCCAGTCAGGACACCGGCAGCGGTGCCGACGCCAACCGCGACGAGGCGGTGACGCAGGCTCTCCTCGTCGCCTTCCTCGTCGGCGTCCCGTTCGTCCTCGTCGGCGTCCTGTTCGGCGAGACGGCCGTGGGTCTGTTCCCCGCCAGCGACGACGCCGTCCGCCTCGGCGGCACCTACCTCGCCGTCGTCTTCGCCACCGCGCCCGCCAGACTCGTCGCCCTCGTCGCCGCCCGGTCGTTACAGGGCCTCGGCGACACGCTGACGCCGATGTACGTGAACGTCGTCGCCAACGTCGTCAACGTCTCCCTCTCGGTCGGACTCGGGTTCGGACTCCTCGGCCTGCCCCGACTCGAGGTGTTCGGCGTCGGCCTCGCCACCTCGGCGGCGAACGCTCTCTCGGCGACCCTCCTCGTCGCCGCCGTCTACCGCCCCGAGTCGCCGGTGACGTTCGCGCGGCCGACGGACGCGACCATCGGCGCGCAACTCGTCCGCGTCAGCCTCCCCCGCGTCGCCGAGGGGTTCGCCGCCGAACTCGCGGAGTTCCCGTTCAACGCCCTCCTCCTCTCGTTCGGGGACGTGGCGAACGCCGGCTTCCAGATCGGACGCCGCGTCTACCAGCAGGTGACGGGACCGCTCGTCCGCGGTTACAACACCGCCGCGAGCATCCTCGTCGGACAGGCACTCGGCCGGGGCGACCCGGCGACGGCCCGGTACGAGGGGTGGGCGACGGCCGTCCTCGCTCTCGGCACCGTCGGCGTCGTCGGTCTCCTCCTCGTCGTCTTCGCCGACCCGGTGGTGGCCGTTCTCGGCTTCGGCGGGTCGGGCGAGGCGCTCACCTACGCCGCCGAGTTCGCGGTCGTCTACGGCCTCTCCGCGCCGCTTCTCGCCCTGTTCGTCGCGCTCTCCGGCGCGTTGCAGGGCGCGGGGGCGACACGCATCCCCTTCGTCGCCCGCCTCACGGGGATGTTCGGCTTCTTCGTCGGCCTCTCGTACGTCGCCGTCGAGGTCCTCGGTACGGGCCTCGTCGGCGTCTACGTCGCGTCTTCGCCGCCTACGCGTGGATGGGTCTCTTCGTCTTCGTCGCGTTCCGGTACGCCGACTGGGCGGGGACGGCGGCGGGACTCCTCCGAGAGCGAGGAAGTATCGAGGGCGACGACTGACGCCGTCGACGGCCGCCGGACGGCGTCGCCACTCGCCGTCGGCCGCGAAAGGAGAGAGAGTGTCCAGCCGTGTGTGTCGTTCGACCGCCGTCTACCGCTCGTCTATCGGCGTGAGCGTCAGGTCCTCCTCGCCGACGTAGCGCGCGCGCGGTCGGATGAGGCGGTTGTCCTCGTACTGTTCGATGACGTGCGCTATCCACCCGCCGACGCGGGACATGGCGAAGATGGGCGTGTAGATGTCCACGGGAATTCCCATCTGGTAGTACGTCGAGGCGGAGTAGAAGTCCACGTTCGGCGCGAGGCCCTTCTCCTCGCCGATGTACTCCTCGATGGCGACCGAGTAGTCGTACCACTTCATGTCGCCGGCGGCCTCGCCGAGTGCCTCGGACTTCTCGCCGAGAATCTTCGCGCGCGGGTCCTTGACGTTGTAGACGCGGTGGCCGAACCCGGGGACGCGGCGGCCCTCTTCGAGGCGTCCGTGACCCACTTCTTCGGGTCTTTGTCGCTCTCGTCTATCTCCTTGAGCATCTTCATCACGTTCGCGTTCGCGCCGCCGTGCAGCGACCCCGCGAGGGTGCCGACGGCCGACGTGACCGCGCTGTGCAGGTCCGAGAGCGTCGAGGCGGTCACCTTGGCCGAGAACGTCGAGGCGTTCAGGCCGTGGTCGGCGTGCAGGACGAGCGCCATGTCGAACGTCTCCGCCAGCACGTCGTCCGGTTCCTCGCCGTTGAGCATGTAGAGAAAGTTCTCCGCGTGGCCGAGGTCCTGGCGCGGACTCACCACGTCCTCGCCGTTCCGCAGGCGATTGAACGCCGCCAGCGCCGTCGGAATCTTCGCCGTGATGCGCCGCCCCTTGCGGACGTTCGCGTCGAGGTCCGTCACGTCCTCGTGGTCCGCGTCGTCGTCGTACGCCGACAGCGACGAGACGACGGTCCGCAACGCCGCCATCGGCACCTCGTCGGCCTCGGCGAGCGCCCGAATCTCGTCGAGCACGCCGTCGTCGAGTTCGCGCTCCTCCGCCATCGTGGACGAGAACTCGTCCAACTGTTCGCGCGTCGGTAGCTCCCCGTGCCAGAGGAGGTAGACGACTTCTTCGTACGAAGCGTCTCGGGCGAGGTCTTCGATGGCGTACCCGCGATACACGAGTTCGCCGGCGTCCCCGTCGATGAAGCTCAGTTCGGACTCGGCAACGAGAACGCCTTCCAGACCCCGCTTCAGGTCGTCTGACATACCAATCAGGTTCCCATCGGTATCAAAAAAGCGTTATCGTTCACACCAAAACGAAATCGACTATTGCCGAAAAATGGTTTCGACAGCCGCGCTCTCGGGCGTCGAGGTATCGGGAACGGCGCGGCGGGACGCGGCGGGACGCGGCGGGACGCGGCGGGGGCTCTCCCCACGTACCGCCGCGACACGGTCCGTCCCGCCGACACGGCGATATAGCCGCTTCGCGTAGAACGTCCGACGGACGTTGTCGCTAACAAACCTTTTCACCGAACGACGTGAACCTCGGCGTATGAACCCCGAGGACGTGGAGTACGAACCGGTGAGCGTCAAGGAGGTGCTCGCCGAGATGAAAGACACGGCGGAACTCCTCATCGACCTCTCGTTCTCCGCGGTCCTCAACGGGAGCGACGACATCGCCCGCGAGGTGCTGGAACTGGAGGAGCGGATGGACGTGCTGAAACTGCAGGGACGGATGAGTCTGCTCATGGCCGCCCGCACGCCCGAGGACGCCGAACAACTCGCCTCCGTCCTCGGCGTCGTCGGCGCGGCGGAGAAGATAGCCACGCCGCGGGCGACATCGCCAAGGTGGTGCTGGAGGACATCGGCCTCCCGGACGCGATTCGCTCGGCCCTCCCTGAGGCGGCGGAGATGCTCGTCCGCGCCACCGTCGTCGCCGACTCCGACTACTGCGGCCGGTCGCTGGCCGACGTGAACATGGAGACGGAGACGGGTGTGCGCGCCATCGCCATCCGCCGGCAGTCGGTGACCGGCAAGCGCCGGTGGATACTCAACCCGAACCGCGAGACGACGATACAGGCCGACGACGTCCTCCTCCTCCGCGGCCCGCAGACGGGCGTCGCGACGGTGTTCGAGACGGCGACGACCGCCCCGTACGAACTGCCCGAGACGCACGACCCGCCCATCGAGGACCTCGAACGCGCCGTGGACTCCATCATCCTGATGAAGGACATGAGCGAACTCGCCGTGGACCTCGCCTACGGGTCGGTGCTGTTCGACTCCGAGGACGTGGCCGAGGAAGTCGAGGAACTGGAAGCCGAGGTGGACGCCCTGAAGTCGCGCTTCGAGGCGTGGGTGCTGCAGGCGGCCCAACGCGTCGACGACCCGGTCCAACTCCGCGGCCTCGTCCACATCGCCTCGGCGACGGAGGTCATCTCCGACGCCGCCCTCGAAATCTCCGAGGGCGTCCTCCGCGGTATCGACGCCCACCCCGTCGTCGCTGCCGCCGTCGAGGAGTCCGACGAGATTATCGTCCGCCTCCACGTCGGCGGTGAGAGTTGGCTGGCGAACGAGACGCTCGGCGACCGCATGGTGAAGACCGAGACGGGGATGCGCGTCATCGCCGTCCGCCGCGCGGACGGGAGCGAGTGGGTGGTCCAACCCGGTCCGACGACCGCACTGCACCCCGGCGACGTCCTCATCGCGAAGGCACCCGCGCGGGGGCCGAACGCCTCGGCGAACTCCTCGACGACCCGCAGGCGTTCGAGGAGTGACCGGACGGCGCTCCGCCTCGACTGTTCAGGTGTCCGACCGGTTCGACAAGAGTTATCTCCGGTATCTGCAATACCTCCCACGTGAGTCTCGTCGCCGACTTCTCGCTCCCTCGGAGTGAACTCCTCCTCGAAGGCGTCCCCAGCGACTGGACGGGTCGCGTGGAGTTCGAACGGTTCGTCCCCGCGTCGCCGGACCCGCTCCCGTTCGTCAGAGTCCGCGGCGACAGGGAGGCGTTCGCCGCCTCGGCACGCGCGGACTCGGCGGTGGCGTCGCTCACCGAGCGAGACGTGACCTCGTCGTGGACGCGCTACCGCCTCGCGTGGACGCCGGACGCTCGGCGCTCGATTCGGCGACTGTTCGGCGACCCCGTGGTTCTGGAGGCCGTCGCCGTCAGGGACTGGACGTTCTGCGTCCGCTTCCCCGAGTTCGCCCACGTGGCCGCCTTCCGCGAGACGGCCGAGACGTCTGGGTTCCCGCTGGAACTCCACCGCCTGCGCGAGGAGTCGCGGACCGAGGACGCGGCGACGGACCTGACCGACCTCCAGCGAGAGACGCTGGCGCTGGCGATTCGGCGGGGGTACTTCGAAGTGCCGCGGTCGGCGACGCTGTCGGACCTCGCCGCGGAACTCGGCGTCTCGAAA
Organism: Halogeometricum sp. CBA1124; assembly: GCF_009741955.1. Lineage (NCBI taxonomy): Archaea > Methanobacteriati > Methanobacteriota > Halobacteria > Halobacteriales > Haloferacaceae > Halogeometricum > Halogeometricum sp. CBA1124. The sequence continues at coordinate 13,982 of NZ_WPCD01000046.1, forward strand.
CAGGCCGTCTCCGAACGACTCCGCCGCGCCCTCGCACTCCTCGCCCGGGACGCCGTGGGTGAGTCCCCCTCTCGGTGACTTAAACGCCCGGACAAATCAATGCGGACGCTCATCCGTTCACCCGTGGTTGTGAGTAGCACGATGAGTGGAGTGACGTTTTGGAACGGTAGCAGTCAGAGTCCGTCGTCCGACACGACGGGTCGGTGGGTGGGACACCCGTGACGACCCCCGCGTCCGGGTCGTCAGACGGTATCGTCGCGGGCGGTCGCCTCGACGTTCGTCTCGTCCGACGAATCGCGCGAACGCTCGACCGAGACCCGATGGACCTCCCGCCGTTGGCGTGGGAGGTAGACCTGGACGCGCTCTCGACGCTGGCGACGAACGGGCACGTGAGCATCACCTTCGAGTACGAGGGATGTGACGTTCGTATCCACAAGGACGGCACCGTCTCCATCTCCGTCGGCGACGCGGACGCCGACACCGCCTCGGCGTAGGCGGCTCACACCTCTTTCAGCAGTCTGTACGCGGAGACGAGCGTCAGGACCGCCGTCACCAGAAGCGCCGTCGCGGACGCGAGGACGAACGCGAGGACGGCGAACCAGCCCTCGGGGCCGAGGACGGGGTACTCGCGCGTCCCGGCGAACGGGCCGAACAGTTCGAGGACGCGGAACGCGTAGGCACCGACGGCGAGTCCGACACCCGCGAGTGCGCCGACTTTGGCGTTCCGCGAGACGTGTAACGCGTGGGCGAGTCCGCGTTGCGGCGGCCGCCCCGGAACCTCGTCGCTCACGCTCGCCCGTAGCGGCCGAGAGCGCATAGCCTCGTCGGAATCGACGCTCCGGAACCGCCCTCAGTCGTACGCCTCGAACTCGCGCCCGAAGACGAGGAAGTAGCCCGTCCCGACCAGACCGACGGCGGTGGCGACGAGGAACGCCGTCTCCGGGTCGTTCGCGTACAGCCACCCGCCGACGGCCGCCGAGGGGATGGTGACGGCGTTGCGGAGGAGGTAGTACGACCCGACGACGCGCCCCCCGGCGTTCTCCTCGGCGGGGCCGACGATGAGCGCCTTGTGCGCCGGCAGTCCCGCGAACCGGAGCCCCGAGAACGCGAACAGGAGGGTGAGGACGAGGGCGCTGTCCGGCGCGTTTATCAGGAGGACGGGGAACGCGGCGTAGACGGCGAAGCCGAGGCCGACGACGGGTTTCAGGCCGACGCGACGGGCGAGTTTCGCCACCGGCACCATCGTGACGAGGGCGACGGCCATCTCGACGGCCAACAGGACGCCGAAGAACGCGTCCGGCGACAGCGACCCGACGAACGGGAGCGCGCGCCGACGCCGAGGAACTCCACGACGACGATGACGAAGAAGACGTACACCATCCCGTTGGCGAAGCGGACGAGGGTGTCACCGACGAGCAACGGGCGGAGGGCAGCGGGCATCTCGCGGAGGTCCGAGACGACGGTGGCGACGCCCTCGAACGACTTGCCGAGACTGTCCTCGGAGGCGTCGTAGAGGACGTGCTGAGCCACCGTCGCCACGGCAGCGAAGACGGCGGCCACGGCGAGGACGACTCTGAAGCCCGTCTCGAAGGCGAACACGGCGAGGACGGCCGCGGCGAACAACGGACCGAGGAAGAACGCCGTCCGCCGGAACGTCTCCGTGCTGGCGAATCCCGTCGCCAGTCGACCCGGCGGCACGCTCTGCTTCACGATGGCGAACGTCGCGCCGAGGCCGAACGACTTCCACGCCTGCGCGAACAGGAGGCCGAGGAAGATACCGACGGGGAGCGAGAGGGGGTCGACGACGAACGGCCCGACGGCGAACCCGGGGAGGGCGAGGACGCCGAACGCGCCGGCGAACAGCCATATCAGGAAGCCGACGGTGGAGGCGAGGCCGAACGCGGTGAGGGCGACTCGGGAGCGACCCGGTCGGAGAACGCGCCGCCGGGGTAGGGGTAGACGGCGCTGATGAGGTTACCGAAACTGCCGTACAGGCCGATGGCGACGCTGCCCGCCCCGAGGACGCTCACGTACCGGGGCATGTACCGTCCCGTCATCTGAAAGCCGAGGCTGAACGCGAACATCGACAGCGAGAGGACCAGTACGTCGCCGTCGAGGGCGAAGAACTGTCGGAACGTCGAGAGCGCGTCCGGGTCGTCCGCCTCACCGTGTGCCATACGCGTCTGTGTCGCCCGCCGGACGAAATGTCTCCCGGTCGCGAGACGCTATATAGCGGTCAGGAGAGCTGTGTAGGCCAGTTCCCGGTGGCTGACGTGCCGCGACACGCGACGCGCTACAGGTGGACCCAGCCGGTCGACCCCCGTTCGGGGAGGTGCCACCGTTGGTAGACGGTCCCGCCGTCGGTCCGCACCTCCACCTCCGCGTCGCAGGACGACGCGTGCGACGCCCGCGTCTCCTCGTCGTCGGCGTCGACGTGGTAGTACGCCATCCCGCAGACGCCACTGACCGAGTCGGTGATGGCGTCGGTCACGTCCAGCGTTCGGTCGCCGCCCACCTCACCGGCGACTTCGGTCACCGAGTCGACGCTGACGCGGAGTTCGCCCGGCCCGATACCGCCCGTGTCGAACGTCTCGACGGCGTCGCAGACCGTATCGCGCAGGCCGTCGGCGCGGGTCTGCGGGTCCGACGACTCCGCGAACACGTCGCGGAAGTTCACGACCGAGACGGAGTCGCTGTCCGTGGTGACGCCGCGCGGGAGTCGGTCGCCCAGACCGTCCTCGTCGCCGGTCACCAGCACTCGCGAGTACGACGGCACCGCACCGAGCGTACGCTGACTCGCTCTGTCGGTGCCCACGTCGTCGTCGGAGCTAACGAGAATCGAGCACCCCTCGCGCTTCATCCGGAGGAGAGCGCGACGAAACTCCTCCGGAGCCAAATCTGCGGCCATAGTGTCTGGAGACGCCCATATATTTCAGAGCTATCTAACTTGTTATTAAGTCTCGAAACGGATAACTGTTGTTTCCGCTTGGATACCGTTTTTTGCCGCTTCTCCGGGAAGATACCGAACCCATAAAGGGAGATGCATCCCTGTGTCTGGTAATGATTTCCCTCGGTAGTGCGAGTGCGGCCCCGGGCGAGGTGGATACGGGGCGTCTCGAGGTGGGTGAGACGCGCGATGGGACCACCGTCGGTCTGCCGTGCGCCGTCGTGAACGGTGCCTCGGACGGGAAGACGCTCTACGTGCAGGCGGCCTCGGACGGCGACGAACTGAACGGCGTGGGCGTGATACAGCGACTGTTCCCGCAACTGGACCCCGCGGACATCTCCGGTCAGATTCTCTTTGTCGGCATCGTCAACTACCACGCGTTCCAGGTCGCACAGCACCGAAACCCCGTGGACGACACGAAGATGAACCGGGCGTACCCCGGCGACGAGAACGGCACCTCCTCCGAGCGCATCGCGGCGGCGACGTTCGACGTGGCCCGCCGCGCCGACCTGATTCTCGACCTGCACCAGGGCTCCACCTCGCAGATGATAGACGAGGTTCGCGTCCGGTGCGGACGGCACCACCGCCTCCACAGCGAGTGTCTCCACCTCGCCAAGACGTTCGGCTGCGGGTACGTGCTGGACCAGAAGGGACCGGACGGCCAACTCGCCCGCGCCGCCCCCGACGAGGGCGTCCCGACGGTGGACCCCGAACTCGGCGGCTGCGTCGGGTGGGACGAGGAGAGCATCCGGAAGGGCGTTCGCGGCGTCCACAACGTCCTTCGCGGGTACGGATTCCTCGACGGCTCCGTCGAGACGGAGCGACAGACCCGCGCGAAGGGGTTCGACCAGTACGGCGCTCCCGCCGGCGGGCTGGTCCGATTCGAGAAGCACCTCGGCGAGCAGGTGTCCGCGGGCGACGTGGTGTTCGAGGTGACCGACGTGTTCGGCGGACTCAAGGCGCGCGTCACCGCCGACGGCTCCGGCATCTTCTGGCGGTCCCGCCGCCTCCCGCAGGTCGCCACGGGCGAGTACGTCTGCTCGGTCGGGACGGGCATCGACACGTTCTGATGGCGCTCGACGCACTCTCGCTGCGGTGTTCGGCCTGCGGGGAGACGTACGAGACGGCGTGGCAGTGGCGCTGTGACTGCGGCGCACCGCTGGACTTCCTCGCGGACGCCCGCCCGTCGCGGGACGCCCCGGACCCGCGCTCGTTCGACGCCCGGCGGGGTCTCTGGTCGTTCGCCGACTTCCTCCCCGTCGGCCCGCACGTCACCCTCGGGGAGGGAACGACGCCCCTCGTGGACGCCCCCGACTGGGACGCCTCGTTCAAACTGGAGTACGTCTTCCCCACGGGGTCGTTCAAGGACCGCGGCGCGACGACGACGCTCTCCGTCGCCGCGGAACTCGGCGTCGACACCGTCGTCGAGGACTCCTCCGGCAACGCGGGCGCCGCAATCGCCACCTACGCCGCCCGCGCCGGCATCGACGCCGAGATATACGTCCCCGCGTCGGTGAAGGTGTCGAAACTCCGGGCCATCGAACGGGCCGGGGCGACCCCCGTCCGCGTCGAGGGCTCTCGCGAGGACGTGACCGACGCCTGCGTCGACGCCGTCGAACGCGGCGACGGCTGGTACGCCTCTCACGCGTGGAACCCCGCGTTCTTCGCCGGGACGGCCACGTTCGCCTACGAGGTGGCTTACCAGCGCGGGTGGTCCGCGCCGGACGCCGTCGTCACGCCACTCGGGCACGGCACCCTGTTCCTCGGCGCGTACCGCGGCTTCCGCGCCCTCCGGGACGCCGGGTGGATAGACGAGATGCCGACGCTCCTCGGCGCGCAGGCCGCCGGCTACGCGCCCGTCGCCGAGGAACTGCACGGCCCGACCGACGGGCGGAACCGGGTCGCCGACGGCATCCAGATACGCGACCCCGCCCGTCTCGGGCAGATTCTCGCCGCCGTCGACGCCACCGGCGGCGACGCCGTCGCCGTCTCCGAGGAGG
>NZ_WPCD01000048.1:0-18788 GCF_009741955.1 Halogeometricum sp. CBA1124
CGACGCTCTCTGCGATTCGGACGAGGGCGAGGGCGCTCGCGATGGCGTCCGGGTCGGGGTTGTCGTGCATGACGACGGCGAGCGGGCCGTTCAGGCTCTTGAGGATGCGGAACAGTCGGTGGAGTCGGTCGGCCGCCGTCCCCTCGGTCAGTTCGCCGAGTCGGTCCACGAGAATCGTCCGCGCGTCCACGAGTCGGTCCGCGGCGGCCGTGAGTTCGGCCCGCGTGTCGGCGTCGGCGTCGCTGCCGACGTAGGCGACGACGTAGGCGTCGGGGAACCGCGCCCGCGCCGAACGTGCGGCGTCGAGGTTCGTGGCCGCGTCGTCGCTGGCGACGAACACCACGTCCACCGCGTCGGGGTACTCCTCCTCCTCGTCGGGCACGCACCGTTCGGCGGCGACGCCGTTCTCTCGGAACGAGTCGACGACGTCCGTCCGCCGGGAGAGGACGGTCAACTCGCCGGGCCACTCGGCCAACCGTTCGACGGCCCGTTCCGCGGCCGACCCGCACCCGAGGACCAACCGCCGTTGCATACCTCGTCTGTCGGCCCCGCCCGGCAAAACCCTACCGTCCTGTGGTTCGGCCCTCGTCCGGCGATGGAATTATGCCCGACGCACGTGTGGTAACGCACGTCATGGATGCCGACCCTGACCTCGTGTCGTCCGACCTGTCCGAGTCGATTCGGGCCGCCTGCCGGACGGCCGTCGGAGACAGTCTCAGGAGTATCACCTACTTCACTCCCACCAGATTCCAACAGATCTATCTCCGGTCTGACCTCGAATCCGACGCCGACCTGGCCGGGTTCGTCGAGCACGAGACGGACGGGTTCCGCGCCGCGCGGGCGTACCGAGGGTCGGAACTCGGCAACTACGAGTACACGGTGCGGGCGTCGAGAACGGTTACATGACGCGAGTCACGCGGAACCAACACGGCGTGTTCGTCACGACGGACAGCATCACGGAGCGACACTCCGAGGAAGTCGCGAGCGCGCTCAGCGAACTCCTCGCCGAGCCGATTTCGGAGACGGCGTAAGACGAACGCGAACGGGAGAACGGACCGCGAACCGAACGAAATCGTTCGCCGGCCGCGCTCAGAACAGCGCGGTGGCGACGGTCTGTGCCGTCTCGATGACGGGCTGGAACGCCGGGAGCAGAAGCAGCGTCCCGACGGCGGCGAAGATGACGGCCGTGTACAGCCCGACCGGTTTCGACCCGAGTTCGAGCGTCGGCGACGCGTCCTCTATCCACAGCGCCTTGACGACGCGACTGTAGTAGAACAGCGACAGCGCGCTGTTTATCGCGCCGACGGCGGCGAGCCACCAGAACCCGGACTCGATGGCCGAGTAGAACAGGGCGTACTTCGAGAAGAAGCCGCCGAACGGTGGCAGGCCGGCGAGGCTGAACATGAACACGCTCATGGCGACGCTCGCCATCGGCGCGCGGGCGCCGAGGCCGTTGTAGTCCTCGAACGTCTTGCCGACGCCCCAGTGTTCGACCAGCGCGACGAACAGGAACGCGCCGGTGTTCATGAAGCCGTACACCATGAGGTGCGCCATCGACGCGCCGAGGACGTCGCCGTTCGGTCCGTTGGCCGTGAGGGCCGCGAGACCGATGAGCGCGTAGCCCGCGTGACCGATGGAGGAGTACGCCAGCATGCGCTTGACGTTCTCCTGCGTGGCCGCGGCGAAGTTCCCGAGCGTCATCGTGACGACGGCGAGTATCTGGAACGCGACGACCCACTCGACGCCCGCGGGGAGTTGACCCAGCGGGAACGCCTCGACGAAGACGCGGAACGCGATGGCGAACCCGGCGGCCTTCGAGGCCGACGAGAGGAACGCCGAGACGGGCGCGGGCGCGCCCTCGTACGCCTCCGGCGCCCAGAAGTGGAACGGGACGGAGGCCGTCTTGAACGCGAAGCCGCCGAGGAGCATCAGCACGCCGATACCGAGGACGCCGGCCATCTCGCTCGCACCGCCGACGGCCGCCGCGATTTCCGGGAGCAGCAGCGAGCCGGTGGCGGCGTACACGAGACTGATACCGAACGCGAACACCGCCGAGGAGAGCGCGCCGATGAGGAAGTACTTCAGGCCCGCCTCGACGCTGCCTCTGTTCTTCTTCAGGAACGCCACGAGGGCGTACGACGGCAGCGACGCGAGTTCGAGGCTGACGAACGCCGTCGCCAGCGAGTTCGACATCGACATCAGCGTCATGCCGGTGGCGGCGAACACCACCAGCGAGTAGAACTCGCCCTGATACTGCTGGTCGGCGAGGTAGTCGAGCGAGGCGATGGAGACCATCGCCGCGACGATGGTGAAGATGAGCGTGAAGAACAGGCTCATCCCGTCGACGACGAGGGCGTCACCGTACAGCGTGATGGCACCGCCCGTCCGGGCCTGTCCGGTCCCCTGGATGAGGAACCAGCCGGCCACGCCGAACGCGAACAGCGACCCCGCCGTCGCGACCGACGCCAAGAGCGCGCTGTTCTCCGACTCGCCGGGCTTGATGCTGTCGATGACGAGCAACAGGAGGCCCGTCAGCGCGAGGATGAGCGCCGGAGCGACGGCCGTCCAGTCGGGGAGCGCACCGGACTGGAGCGCGACTGCGTCGACCATCAGACGCCACCTCCCGTCTCGAGAATCGGATTAACTGCCTGTTGAATCATCTGGAAGAACAGGTCCGGCGCCACGCCGAGGACGATGACGAGGAGGAGGAGCACCGCAAGCGGCGCCACGTCGTGGACGGGCGCCTCGGTGACCTCGTAGTCGCCGTCGAACCGGAACGGCCCGAACAGCGTGCGCTGCATCGCGAACAGCAGGTAGCCCGCGACGATGACGATGCCGAACATCGCCGCCGCCGTGAACAGCGGCATCGCGGAGTGGACGGTGGAGGCGAACGCGCCCTGGAAGATGAAGAACTCCCCGGCGAAGCCGGCCATCAGGGGTAGCCCCATGTAGCCGAACGCGCCCGCCACGAAGATGCCCGCGGTGACGGGCATCCGGTCGGCCATGCCCGACATGTCGCCGACCATCCGCGTGTGCGTCGTGTTGTAGATGACGCCGACGGCCATGAACATCAGTCCGGAGATGAGGCCGTGTGCGACCATCTGGAACGTCGCGCCGCCGACGCCGTACGTCGTGTACGCGACGAGTCCGAGGATGACGTAGCCCATCGACGACACGGACGAGTAGGCGACGATGCGCTTGAGGTCCTGCTGGGCCAACGCGAGCACCGCGCCGTAGATGACGCTGATGACCGCGATGACCGCGATGGGGACGACGAGCGCCTTCGCCACGTCCGGCATCATCGTGAAGTTGAACCGCAGCAGCGCGTACGTCCCCATCTTCAGGAGGACGCCGGCCAGCATCACGGACGCCGGCGTCGGGGCTTCGACGTGAGCGTCCGGCAGCCACGTGTGAAGCGGCGCGACGGGCACCTTCACGGCGAAGCGACGAACATCGCCACGAAGGCGACGAGCTTCAGCGTCTCGGCGTTCAGCCCCGCGAAGCTCCCGAGTTCGCCGCCCCGCAAGGCCATCGCGATTTCGGGCAGGCGCAGCGACGACACGGAGTCGCCGAGGCCGAACACGAGCGCGATGAAGCCGATGAACATCACGAGCGACGCGATGTTCGTGTAGACGAAGAACTTGATAGCCGCGTACTTGCGGCGGGCGCCGCCCCAGACGCCGATGAGGAAGTACATCGGCACCAGCACGGCCTCCCAGAAGATGAACCAGACGAAGAAGTCCAGCGCGGTGAACACGCCGATGAGGTTCGCCTCCATGAACAGCATCAGGCCGAAGAACTGCGACTGCCGCACGTCGATGGGCGTCCACGCGCTGACGATCGCCAGCGTCGTGAGAATCGTCGTGAGGACGACGAGCGGGAGGCTGATGCCGTCGACGCCCACGAACCAGTGCACGTCGAGTCCGCCCAGCGCGAGCCAGACGAAGTCCGTCTCGAACGCGATGGACCCGCCCAGAAGGGCGTTCCCGCTCGCGTCGTACTGTGCCCACATCCAGAGGCTCCCGAGAACCGGGACCAGACTGAGCGCGGCCGCCAGCCGGCCGGCGTACTCGTCGGGAGCGACGAACACGACCAGCGCGGCGACGAACGTCGCGGCGATGAGCGCTTCTATTATCATGCGAACCACCCTCCGAGCAGACCGAAGCCGAGAAGCAGGGCCGTCAGCCCCAGCGTGAGGAGCATCGCGTAGTTACTCACGACGCCCGACTGGAGGCGGCGGACCCGGCTCCCCGAGAACAGGCTGACGCTGGAGACGCCGTTGACGACGCCGTCGACGACGCCCTGGTCGAACTTGTCCGCCCCGCGCGAGATGGGGCGAACGACGCTGTTGGCCAGCCACACCTGGTACTCGTCCTGGTAGTAGTTGTTGTAGAGCAGCGTCTTGATACCGCCGAGCTTGTCGGTGTGTTCCGTCGGCTCGGGGCCGCGGTACAGGAAGTAGGCGAGTCCCGCGCCGGCGAGGGCGAGGCCGAGCGAGACGGCGGCCCCGATGGCCACCGTCGCCGTCTCGCCGCCGCCGATGTAGGCGGAACTGTACGGGAGCAGCTCACCGTAGTGGTGCGCGTTCAGCCCTTCGAGGCTCCCGTCGAGCCACTGGTGCAGGAAGTCGATGCCCTTGATGCCGAGGAGCTTCTCGACGGGCACCATGTTGACGACGCCGGCCGTCGCGGCGAGGACGCCGAGGACGGCGAGCGGTCCCTTCACGTTCCAGCGGACGCCGTGCGGGTCTCGGGCCGTCTCCGTCCGCGGTTCGCCGTGGAAGGTGAGAAGCACCATCCGGAACGTGTAGAACCCGGTGAAGAAGACGGCGAGCAGGCCCATCGCGTAGGCGACCAGCAGGATGGGGCTGCCGCCCAGTCCGTGGATGAGCGTCTCGTACAGCACCTCGTCCTTCGACCAGAAGCCGGCGAACGGGAAGATGCCGGCCAGCGCCAGCGACCCCGAGAGGAACGTGTAGTAGGTCACGGGCATCTCGTCCTTCAGGCCGCCCATGTCCCACATGTTCTCGTTGTGGTGCATCGCGATGATGACCGACCCGGCACCGAGGAACAGGAGCGCCTTGAAGAACGCGTGCGTCATGAGGTGGAACGTCGCCGCGACGTAGCCACCGGCGCCCAGTCCGAGCATCATGTAGCCGTACTGCGAGATGGTCGAGTACGCCAGCACCTGCTTTATCTCGCGCTTGACAACGCCCATCGTCGCCGCGAACAGGGCCGTGAATCCGCCGATGAGGGCGATGATGGCCAGCGCCGTCGGCGACAGCGCGTAGAAGCCGTACATCCGCGCGACGAGGTAGACGCCGGCGGCGACCATCGTCGCGGCGTGGATGAGCGCGGAGACGGGCGTCGGGCCCTCCATCGCGTCGGGCAGCCACGTGTGCAGCGGGAACTGTGCGGACTTCCCGACGACGCCGCCGAGGACGAGGAGGCCGACGATGGTGAACCACGTCTCCGGCGCGAAGCCGAACGTGTTCACCGAGTGTTCGCCCGCGAGCGCCTGTTCGGCGAGGTGCGGGAACGACTCGGACCCGGCGAACGCCGCCGTCCCGAACGTCGCGAAGACGGCGACGACGCCGACGAGGAAGAAGTAGTCACCGAAGCGGGTGACGAGGAACGCCTTCTTCGCCGCCGACGGCGGGCCGGGTTCGCGGAACCAGAAGCCGATGAGCAGGTACGAGCAGAGGCCCACCAGCTCGAAGAACATGAACGCCATGAGCAGGTTGTCGGCGACGACGAACCCGAGCATGGAGGCGGTGAACAGGCCGAGGCCGGCGTAGTAGCGCGGCAGGCCCGTCTCGCCCTCGTCGTTCATGTAGCCGAGACTGAACACGTGGACGAGCAGGGCGATGAGCGTCACGATGATGAGCATCATCGCCGACAGCGGGTCGATGAGCAGGCCGAACGTCAGCGTGACGGCCCCGTCGAGCCCGTTGGCCCACGTGTAGATGGTCTGGTTGTACGTCTGTCCCCCGCTCACCGTGAAGAACGTCGCGATGGACAGGAGGAACGACCCCGCCGTCGCGACGATGCCGGCGAACGCGCCGCCCTTGGGCATGTACTTGCCCGCGAACAGGGCGACCAGGAACGAGACGAACGGTAGCAGTACGATCGCCGGAGTGAAGTCAAATATCCCTGCCATCTTACCACTTCATCGTCGTCGCGTCGGTGACGTCGACGCCGCCGAAGTTACGGTACAACACCATGATGATACCGAGTCCGATCGCGACCTCCGCGGCCGCGAGCGCCATCGTGAACAGCGCGAACGTCTGGCCGGTGACGTTCCCCCAGACGTAGGAGAACGCGACGAGGTTGATGTTGGCAGCGTTCAGCATCAGCTCGACCGACATCAGGAACAGCAGCGCGTTCCGCCGCGTCAGGATGCCGAACAGGCCGATGCAGAAGATGGCCGCCGAGAGCACCAGGTAGTACTCCGGTGGAACCATCAGTTCTCACCCTCCGTCTCGTCGTCTCCGGACCCGGTGAGCGTCTGCTTCAGTCGCCGCCCGCCGTCCGAGACCAGCCCGCCTTCGGTGCTGCCTGGTTCGCTGGATTCGCGCCGCGCCAGCAGAACCGCACCGTCGAGTGCCACGTCCAGCGCCACCGCGATGACGATGAAGGCGACGAGGAAGCTCTCCGAGGCCACGTCGCCGAAGTCGAGGTTGAACATCGCGTAGCCGATGCTGGCAGTGATGTTCGCGTCGGCGCGAACCCCGTCGGGTCCGGAAGCGACGCGCTGAGGAACGCCGCCACCATCACCACGAACAGCGCGACGGCCGCGAGTCCCGGTACGAGATGCGAACCGAGATTCAGCTCCGGTTTGGTTGTCATGTGCTACTCCCCTCCGGTCGTACGTGCGTCAGCATCACGGCGAACGTGACGAGAATCAACACCCCGCCCACGTAGACGAGGATCTGCATCGCGGCGAGAAACTCCGCTTGCAGCATCACGTAGTGCACCGCGACGCTCAAGAGCGCGCCCCCGAGCAGGAGTGCGGAATGCCAGACGTCCCGCACGAGGACGACGCCCAGGCTGCAGCCCACGGTCACGAGGGCGAACAGCGCGAACGCGATGGTTTCATAAACCATTGTGTGTGTCTCCTTGAGGTATCCCTTTGAACATTTCGAGAACGTCCGGCGGCCGAGTCGTCTCGACCCCGCCGCGGACGACCGAGCGGTTCGTCCACTCCCGTGCGTCACCTCACTGGTAGTCGACTTCGCCGTCTCCCTCGCCGATCCACGCGTCGCGGTCGGGTTCTCGGGAGTTCAGCGGGTCGATGTCCTTGTACCACGGGACGTTCTTCAACTGTTCTTTGTTGTAGACGAACTCGTCTTTCGTGTCGGCGGTGAACTCGAAGTTCTGCGTCAGCAGAATCGCGTCCACCGGACAGACCTCCTCGCACAGGCGGCAGTAGATGCACTGTCCGATGTGGAGGTTGTACTGCTCGCCGTTGCGCTGGTCGTCCTGCACGATCTGAATCGTGTCGTTCGGACAGACGTTCTCGCACTGGCGGCACCAGATGCAGCGTTCCTGACTGAACTTGTGGACCCCGCGGAACCGGGGACTCACTTCGGGCGCGACGTCCGGATACTCCACCGTGAACGTCTCGCCGTCCAGCGCGTGCTTCATCGTCGTCGCCATGGATTTGAGCAGTCCGATCATGCTATCACTCCCACGATGATGGCCGTGAGCACCAGGTTAGCGAACGAGAGGACGAGCATCCCCTTCCAGCCGACGTCGAGGAACTGGTCCACTCGGAGCCGCGGAATCGCAGAGCGCATCCACTGCGTGAAGAAGTAGAACGCCCATATCTTCACGAGGAACCAGACGAATCCCGGCAGAATCGGCCCGGCGGGACCGCCGAGGAACAGCGTCGCCGCGATGGCGCCGCCGAAGAAGATGTGGACGAACTCGCCGAGGTAGATGAGGACGAAGTACACCGAGGAGTACTCCGTCTGGTATCCGGCGACGATTTCGGTCGGCGCCTCGGGGATGTCGAACGGGTTCCGGCCGACTTCGGCGAGGTTCGCCAGAACGAACAGCGCGAACGCGAACGGGTTGACGAACGCGAACCACTGCGGAATCGTCACGCCCGCGACGGTGAGAAGCGGCTCAGCCTGCGCGGCGACGATTTCGCTCATCTGGAGCGAACCGGTGAAGATGACCACCGACGCGCCCGTGATGACGAGCGGAATCTCGTAGGCGAGGTTCGCCGCGATGGCGCGGAGGCCGCCGAGCAGCGAGTACTTGTTGTTCGACCCGTACCCCATCATCACCAGTCCGAGCGAGGCGATGGAGGACGCGGCGAACGCGAACGCGAGCCCCGTCTCGGGGTCGGCGAGGTGGATGCCGTTCCCCATGGGGATGACGGCGAAGCCCAGCAGCGCCGAGAACGGGATGAGAAGCGGTCCGAGGTCGTACGCCGGTCGGTCGACCTGGTCGGGGATGACGAGTTCCTTCGAGAGCAGGCGAACGGCGTCCACCACGATGGTGAGCAGGCCGAACGGACCGACGCGGTTGACCGAGATGCGGTCCGTGAACGCGGCGGTTATCTTCCGCTTGGCCCACGGGCCGGCGACGGCCGTCTGCAGCAGCAGGATGTTGGCGATGAGAAAGGCGCCGAGCAGACCGCCGACTATCTGACCCACCGTTCCGGAGAGGCCGAGCAGGTTGGCGATCGTCTCCGGCAGCAGCGTCGGGCCGCCTCCGCCGGACTGTAACGGCAGCGGCACCATCACCGGTCCACCTCGCCGAGGATGATGTCGAGGCTCCCGAGGGAGGCGATGAGGTCCGGGATGTACTCACCGTTGGACATCTCGCCGAGCGTCTGGAGGTTCGAGAAGCACGGACTGCGAATCTTGAACCGGCCGGGCTTGTCGGTGCCGTCGGCGCGGATGTAGATTCCCAGTTCGCCCTTCGCGCCCTCGACGGCGCGGTAGATTTCGGTGTCGTCCTCGGGACGCAGGGTCCGCGGGACGTTCGACTGGATGGTGCGCTCGTCCTCGGGCCAGTCCTCCAGCAGGTCCACGCACTGCTGGATGATCTTCGCGGACTCCTCGACCTCGCGCATGCGAACGAGGAGGCGGCTGAAGTTGTCACAGCCGTCCTCGGTGACGACGTCCCAGTCGAGTTCGTCGTAGTAGCCGTAGGAGTCGTCGCGGCGCAGGTCGTAGTCGATGCCCGACCCGCGCGCGACGGGACCGGTCGCACCGTACGACTTGGCGACCTCCGGCGGCAGGACGCCCGTGTCGATGGTCCGGACCTGCAGAATCTCGTTCGAGGTGATCATGTCGTGGTACTCCTCGAGCGCCTCCGGCAGGTCGTCGAGGAAGTCGCGGATTTTCTCGAAGAACTCCTCGCGCGGTTCGGGCAGGTCCCAGACGACGCCGCCGAGGCGGAAGTAGTTGAACATCATGCGCTGGCCCGTGAGGTCCTCCAGGATGTTCTGGATGATCTCCCGGTCGCGCATGGCGTACATGAAGATGGCCGTGAAGTCGCCGTAGATGTCGAGCGCGAACGTCCCGAGCGCCAGCATGTGCGAGGCGATGCGGCACAGTTCCGCGCCCATCGTCCGGATGATCTGCGCGTACTCGGGGACGTCGATGTCGTTGAGGTCCTCGGCCGCGCGGGCGTACGCCCACTCGTTGAGGAGACCGGAGGAGCCGTAGTCCCAGCGGTCGGGGTACGGCATGATCTGGTGGCGGTACGTCTTCGTCTGGCACATCTGCTCCTCACAGCGGTGGAGGTAGCCGATGTCCGGGTCCACGTCGGCGACCTGTTCGCGTCGAGGACCGTCCGCACGTGGAGGACGCCGTGCGTCGCGGGGTGGTGCGGCCCGATGTTGAGGTACATCGTGTCGCCCTCCTCGCTCCGCTTGTCGCCCTCGAGCGGGTTCGCCCACTCTTTGAGCGTGACTATCTGCGGCCGGTCCTGATCGTAGTTCATCGACAGCGGGTGCCCTTGCCACGTGTCCGGCAGGAGGATGCGGCGCGGGTCCGGGTGGCCCTCGTACTGGATGCCGATCAGGTCGTACGCCTCGCGTTCGTGCCAGTCCGCGGTGTCGAACACGGGGGCGGCCGACTGACTGACCGGGGCGTCCTTCGCCGCCGGGACGACGACGCTGACCTCGCGCGTCCGGTCGTCGTAGCTCGTGAGGTGGTAGATGGTCTCGTACCGGTCCTCGCGTTCCTCGGCGGTGACGTTCGACAGGTGGTCGAACCCGGCCTCGTCGCGCAGGCGGAACAGCGTCTCCTGAACGTCGTCGGGTCGGATGACGAACCCGGGTGCGTTCATGTGCTGTTCGCGCCCGATGACGAGGTCACCGAGCAGGTCGGCTATCTCTTCGGCCGTCGTCGGCTTGGTCACCGGGACGTCGGTGCGTTCGTCCTGGTCGCGTCGTTCCTCTAAGCTCATGGCGAATCAGCCCAGTTGTACCGCATGACCAGGTCGTCCTCGTCGATCTGGTCCGCGAGGTGGTCGATGAGTTCGTCCTGTTCGAGGTCCCCGAACTGCTCCAGTTCGTACGGCTTGACCGTCACCGGACTCGACTCGCCCTGCGCGATGCGCTGTTGCAGTTTGGCGACGCCGTAGACGAGTGCCTCGGGGCGCGGGGGACAGCCCGGGACGTGGATGTCCACCGGGATGACCTCCTCGGCGCCCTTGATGACGTTGTACCCCTCCTGGAACGGGCCGCCCGAGATGGTGCACGAACCCATGCCGATGACGAACTTCGGCTCGGGCATCTGGTCGTACACGCGCTTCATGCGCGGCGCGAACTTCGAGACGATGGTCCCCGGCACGATGATGACGTCCGCCTGTCGCGGCGACGCGCGCGGGACCCCGGCGTGGAACCGGTCGAGGTCGTGTTTCACCGAGTAGGTGTGCATCATCTCGATGCTGCAGCACGCGATACCGAACTGCAGCATGAACATCGAGGACCCGCGGACCCAGTTCATGAAGTTGTCGAACTTCGTGAGGATGAACGGCGAGGAGCCGAACGCCTCGCGAAGCTTGGAGTTGAACCGGTTGTCCGTCCCCGACCCCGTCATCCGGCGTCGCGGGTCTTGGTCTGTACCTGTGTGTCGTCCGTGACAAATGGTTGGTTCTGTTCGCTACTCATGCGTCTTGTCTCTCTGTCTTCCGACGCTTCGCCAGCGGGCTTTTGACCCACTCGACGGCGCCGTTGCGCCACGCCCAGGCGAGGCCGACGACCAGCACGCCGATGAAAACGAGCATCGGCAGCAGGACCTCCGTCAGACTCGCACCCTGGCTCAGCGCGGACCGGTAGATGACGGTCCACGGGGAAGATGAGCACGGTTTCGATGTCGAACACGACGAACAGCAGCGCGACCATGTAGTACTGGATATTGAACTGGACGCGCGCCGAACCCGTCGGTATCTCACCGCTCTCGTACGTGGCACTTTTTCCCTGTTCCGGCACGCTTGGCCGTAGAATCGCCGAGACAGCCATCATCCCGAGCGGGATGCCGACTGCGACGACGGCCAACGCACCGATTGCGATCCATTCGCTCATTCCGTAGTCTCCTGACGTTCCCCGGTTAGAAGCGGCCCCCTATAAGCGTTGATTTGTGTGCGTCCGGCGGTTATACCGGGTAACTATCCGGAAATCACCGAAGACCGTAAAATTCTCCTGCGAGCGACTTTCAACCGCCGCGAGTGTTACTCCTCGCGGGACGCGACGTACCCCGCGACGCCCATGTCGTGCAGGTCACGCGAGTCGCGCGCGACGCCGCCCGTCAGCGACTCGTGGTACGCCACGAGTCGGTCCTCCAGCACCTCGTGTTCGCGCGCGAGCATCTGCACCGCCGAGAGGGCGGCGTTGAACGACTTGCCCGCGTCCACGGCGACGATGGGCGCGCCCGTCGGCATACCGATGACCGAGTCGACGGACTTCTCCTGCACCGGAACGCCGACCACCGGGAGCGGGTACGCGATGGAGGCGGTCATGTTCGGCAGGTCGGCGGACTTGCCGCCCGCCCCGGCGATTATCACGTCGAGGCCTCGCTCCGCCGCCGTCTCGCCGTAGGCGTACATCAGGTCGGGCGTCCGGTGCGCGGAGACGACGTACGTCTCGTAGGTGAAGCGCGCGTCGGGGGCGTCGTGGAAGTCGGTCTGCTCGGCGAAGCCGAGTTCGTCGAGGGCCTCGTGCGCGCCGCGCATCACGTCGAGGTCCGAGTCCGACCCCATGATGACGCCCACGTCCGGCGTCGTCTCGGGGTCCGCGTCGGCCTCGGCCTCGGCGCGGAGTCGGTCGATGAGCGATTCGACGGTCACGTCGTCTGTGTCGTCTGTCATGGTAGCTCCGAGCGTCGTCGTCAGTCGAACGTCAGTCCGTCGCGCAGGTCCCGCGCCCGCGCCAGCAGTCCGTCCACGTCGGCCTCGTCGTCGGCCGCCCCGTCCGCGCCCGTCAGCGTCAGGTGGCCCATCTTCCGCAGGGGGCGCACGTCGTCCTTGCCGTACCAGTGCAGCGACGCCTCCTCGGCGGCGAGGACGGACTCGACGTTGCCCAGCGTCGCCGGGCGCGTCTCCTCGACGGTGCCGAGGACGTTCGCCATCGCGGTCGGCGCCCGGCGCGCGGTGGACCCGAGGGGCCACCCGAGGACCGCGCGGACGTGCTGTTCGAACTGCGAGGTGCGCGCGCCCTCGATGGTCCAGTGACCCGAGTTGTGCGGGCGCGGCGCTATCTCGTTCACCGAGACGTCGCCGTCGGGCGTCTCGAACAGTTCGACGCCGAACACCCCCCGGCCGTCCAGCACCGAGAGCACGTCGCGGGCCACCTCGTCGGCGCGCGCGCGGACCGCGTCCGTCGTCCGGGCGGGGACGACCGTCTCGCGCAGAATCTCCGCCTCGTGGACGTTCTCGCCCACCGGACGTCCGCACTTCGCCGTCGCCCTGCACCGCGATGACCGACAGTTCGCGCGCGAAGTCGACGAACGCCTCGGCCATCGCCGGGCCGCCGACGCGTCGAGGGCCTCTTCGACCTCGCTCTCGTCGCGGACGGGGACGTTGCCGCGGCCGTCGTAGCCGCCGGTTCGCGCCTTCAGCATCACCGCGCCGAACTCGTCGAGGGCGTCGCGCAGGTCGTCCGCGTCGTCCACGCGGCGGAACGGCGGGACGGGGACGCCGGCGTCGGCGAGCGCTTCCTTCTGGACGAGTTTGTCCTCGATGAGCGAGAGCGTCTCGGGCGCGGGGTTGACCGTGAGACCGTACTCGTCGGCCACCTCGTCCAGCAGGTCGGAGTCGGCGAGTTCTATCTCGAACGTGAGCGCGTCCGTCCGCGCGGCGAGTTCGCGGAACGCCTCGGGGTCGTCGAAGTCGCCGACGACGTGGTCGCGCGCGACCGGCGCGGCGGGGCAGTCCGGGGTGGGGTCGAGGACGACCACCTCGACGCCGAGGGGCGCGGCCGCCTCGGCGAGCATCCGCCCGAGTTGGCCGCCGCCCACGACGCCGAGCGTGGGACCGGGTACGGTGACTGTCACGGTCGGCGGTTGTGGAGATTACTGCATAAACGTTACCGAACAGACCCGGAGAATGCGCACGTCCGTGTATCGTTCGCGGGGGCGGTGTGGGAACGATGCGTCCACGGCGGGCGGCGGCGAGGCGGCGGCTACGGTTCGACGCCCGCCCGTTCGAGGGCGGCCCGGTCGATGAAGACCACGACGTGTTCGCTGCGGAGGCGCCAGTCGTGTTCGTAGGCGACGTAGCCGTCGAGGTGCGCCTCCGCCTCCTCGCGGCTGAACTCGCGGACGATGACCACCGGCGGCGCGTCCGCGAGGGCCTCTTCGGCGGGCGCGTCCGGGGACGTGCTCGCCACCTCGGCGTCGTACTTCGCGAGGTACCACGGGAGGGGCAAGCGGTCGTGCCAGTGGGTTCCGCCCGGCGGCGGCGGCCGCAACAGTTCGGACTCGTTCTCGACGTAGAACAGTTCCCTGTCGGGGTTGCCGGGGTCCGGTCTGCTGAAGAACAGCACGTCCGTCCCCTCGTGGCTCTCGGCCACGGCCCCGACTTTCCCCATCGTCGGCTTCAGGTCGTTGCCGGGCTGGGCCCACTGGAGAATCTGCCTGTCGTCGTTCGACGTGGAGTTGAAGTACTCGACGTTCGCGAACGCGACGCCGCCGACGGACGCGATGACGATGACGGCGACGAGGCCGACGCTGACGGCGTCGTCGGAGGCGAGTGCGCTCCGGGCGGCCTGCACGACGAACGCGACGCCGACGGCGGCGGGGATGGCGAGTGGGAGGACGACGTGGACGGCGGCCCACGGCGCCTCAATGTCGGTGGCGATGGGGTAGCCCGCCAGCGAGGCCAGTCCCCAGTAGGTGGCGAACGCGACGAGTTCGCGGTACGTCCCGCCCGTGGAGAACCCGTAGCGGTCCACGACGACGCCGACGAGCGTGAAGCCGAGGACGGCGGGCGCGCCGTACACCAGCGTCTCCAGCAGGTCGTGGAGGTACGGGAGGTAGGCGTGGTCCTGGTGGCCGCCACCGGCCCACGTGTCGAGGAACTTCTCCACCGAGCCGACGGACCCGGCTTCGACGACGCCCGGGAGGCGACTCGGGTCGCCGAGCGCCTGCCAGAGGTCCGGCCGTGGCGCGTAGAAGAAGACGAAGACGGCCCAGAACAGGACGAACGCGCCGACGAGAGTGCCGCCGACGCGAAGCCAGCCCGACCGGTCGGCGGTGTCGTGGTTCCGCACGCGCCGGCGGACGGCGGCGGGCCAGCGACCGAACACCACGTCGCGGGCGGGCGTGCCGCGGGCCGTCGCCTTCAGGAGGCGGTGGTCGGCCAAGAGCGCGCCCGCGCCGAGGAAGCAGAGGACGTAGACGAGGGCGTTCTCCTTCGTCGTGAACGCGAGCCCCAGCGAGAACGCCGCCGGGAAGGCGTAGCGGAGGCGTCCGGTGTCGAACCCGCGGACGACGAAGCCGAGCGCGAACAGCGCGAACGCCGCCACGAGCACGTCGTTGCGCATGAACCGCGAGTAGTAGACGAGGAGCGGATTCAGGGCGAGGACGCCGGCGAACGCGAGGACTTCGACGTTCGAGAGGCGTTCGCGGAACAGCCACGCGCCGAGGGGGGAGGAGCCCGCCGACGAGGGCGACGGGGAACCGCGCGAGGAAGTCCGACGCCGGCGCGAGCGCGAACAGCCAGTCGTTGACGACGGGGAGGAACGGCCCGTGGACGATGGGGCGGTAGACGTGGTAGCCCGAGTCGTGGTAGCGGAGTATCCAGTAGCCGACGCGGCCTCGTCCCAGTGGAAGATGCGGCCGCCGAGCGCGACCAGTCGCATCCCGACGGCGAGGGCGGAGATGGCGAGTACGCCGAGGAGAGCGCGCCGGTAGGCGACGGTGGTTCGCGTGGAGGTGGGCGTCGTCGCGTCCGTCTCCGAACGGGTCGCGACTGACCCGTCCGTCGCCGCGGACGCTGAGGACGGCCCGGAGGCGGCGTCGTCCGAACTCATGTGACACCCAACCGCCCCCGTGGTTAGAACGGTTACGGTCTCTCATACGGTCGCTTTACTTACTCGTCCGGTCCCGCTCTCCCCCCTCTCGGACGCGCTCCATCGCTGCGGTTCGACGCGCTCCGTCGCCGGGGCCCGACGCGCTCCGTCCTCGCAACTCGACGCGTCCCGTTCGCCCGGCCGCGCGGCCGTACCTGCGCGCTTCGGTAGTTCTTTTATCGGAGCGAGGCACCGAGACGGTATGGTCACTCTCGGACTGGTGGTCGCCGAGTTCAACTCGTCGGTCACCGACAGGATGGAGGAGGCCGCGCGCGAGGCGGCCGCCGAACGCGACGCCGACGTGGTGGAGGTCCTCCGCGTCCCGGGCGTCTACGACTCGCCGCTGGCCGCGGACCGGCTCGCCCGCCGCGCGGACGTGGAGGCCGTCGCCGTCGTCGGCGCAATCGTCACCGGCGACACCGCGCACGACCGGGTCATCGGCGACGCCACGGCGCAGTCGCTCACCGACGTGAGCCTCGAACGCGACGTCCCGGTCACGTTCGGCGTCTCCGGCCCCGGGCAGAGCGGTGCCGAGGCGAGAGAGCGCGTCGGGAAAGGTGCGGAAGCGGTAAACGCGGCGGTCGACATGGTAGAGGTGTTGGCATGAGCTTCGACTTTGCAGCCCGCGTCGAGCGGGTCGAACCCAGCGCGACTCTCGCCATCAGCAACAAGGCGAGCGAGCTGGAGGCACAGGGCGTAGACGTGGTGGACCTCTCGGTCGGCGAACCCGACTTCCCGACGCCGGAGAACGTCGTGGAGGCCGGGAAGGACGCGATGGACGCCGGCCACACCGGCTACACCTCGTCGAACGGCATCCGCGAACTCCGCGAGGTCATCGCCGAGAAACTGCGCGGCGACGGCATCGACGCCGAGGCCGACGAGGTCATCGTCACGCCGGGCGGCAAGCAGGCGCTGTTCGAGACGTTCCAGTCGCTCATCGACGACGGCGACGAAGTCGTCCTCCTCGACCCCGCGTGGGTGTCCTACGAAGCGATGACGAAGCTCTCGGACGGGTCGCTGAACCGCGTGGACCTCGCGCCGTACGACTTCCAACTCGAACCCGCGCTCGACGACCTGTCAGAGGCCGTCTCCGACGACACCGAACTGCTGGTCGTCAACTCGCCGTCGAACCCGACGGGCGCCGTCTACTCCGACGCCGCCCTCGAGGGCGTCCGTGACCTCGCCGTCGAACACGACGTGACGGTCATCTCCGACGAGATATACCAGCAGATAACGTACGGCGTCGAGCCGACGAGTCTGGCGTCGCTCGACGGGATGGCCGACCGGACGGTCACCGTCAACGGCTTCTCGAAGGCGTACTCGATGACCGGCTGGCGCCTCGGCTACTTCCACGCGCCCGAGGAACTCGTCTCGCAGGCGGCGAAACTCCACTCGCACTCGGTCTCCTGCGCGGTCAACTTCGTCCAGCGCGCGGGTATCGAGGCCATGACGAACACCGACGAGGCCGTCACCGAGATGCGCGACGCGTTCCGCGAACGCCGGGACATGCTGTCCGACCTGTTCGCCGAACACGGCGTGGACGTCCCCGTCGGCGACGGGGCGTTCTACATGATGCTCCCCGTGGACGAGGACGACACGACGTGGTGCGAGGGCGCAATCGAGGACGCCCACGTCGCCACCGTCCCCGGGTCGGCGTTCGGGTCGCCCGGCTACGCCCGCATCTCCTACGCCGCGAGCGAGGAACGCCTGCGCGAGGCCGTCGAGCGACTCGCCGAACACGACTACATCTGACGCCGAAACGACGGGTTTCGGCCCGCTCTCCCGGTTCTCACGCCGAGACGGCGGATTCTGGGTCTGTGGGCGACGCCCCGTCAGCGCCCCGCGATTCGAGTATCGCCGTCAGGTCAGCCAGTTCTCTCTGCAACCGTCGCGCCGCCAGTCGACGCAGTACCGGACCGAAGAGCGTGAACGCCGCCGCGGTGAATCGGCCGTCCGCACCGGACTCGACGGTGTGCGTCAGTCTCGTCTCCCGGCCGTCCCCCGCGAGTCGTATCTCGCTCTCGAACGGGAAGGGGCCCGAGAGCGAACGCATCGCGAGGCGCGTCGGGCGCTCGCACGCGGTAATCTCCACCCGGACCGGTGCCGTCCGGCCGTTGTACGCGTAGTCGTACTCGTACACGTCGCCGACGTCAGTGCCGGCTCTGGCGTCGCTACCGGACACCGGCTGCACGTTCGAGACGCCGTCGACCCACTCGGCCATCGCTTCGACGTCCGAGACGTACGCGAACGCCTCGTCGACGCCGCACGCGACGCTCGCCGACGCCGCCGCTCTGATACTCGATGCCATACCGTTCAGACGCGCGCTCAGATATTAGCTGTCGCTCTCGCCGGCGTCGGTACAGAGTGCGCCGAGCTACCCCGTCCACACCGCGAGTCCGTCGTCCGTCCCGACGACGAGGTGGACGTCGCCGCCGGGGCTGTCCGCATCTCCCCCGCCGTCATCGCCAGCGTCGTCTCCGCCACTCACGCCGACTGCCGCGAGGTTCGTCGTCCGCGCCGCCGGCGGCGACACCGCCCCGACGGACTCGACGCCGTCGCGGGTCCGCCGGAGGACGGTCAGGTCGCCGCCGAACCCCGCCGGGACGAGCAGACACCACCGGTCGTCGCCCGCGAGCGCCCGGCGACGGCGCCGCCGAGGTTCCGACTGCCGAAGGCGTGCGTGCCGTATCCGCCGGCCGACTCGGCGACGAGTTCGAGGCCGTCGTCCGCGGAGTCGGGGCGGTAGAACTCGGCGACGCCGCCGACGTGCGGCGTCTTCACGGCGGCGATTTCGAGTTCGCCGTTCGGCCCGAACGGCGCGACGGCGAGGGGGTGCCGCCAGCGGAAGCCGTCGCCGACGGCGGGGCCGACGCGGTGGTCGCCCGAGGCGTCGAGGGCGACGATTCGCGCGCCGTCCGCGGCGTCCGCCGCCGTCGTCACGAACTCCGCCTCGCCGTCGCCGTCCACGTCCGCGGCTATCGGGCCGGTGCCTTCGAGGACGGTGTCCGCACCGGGCGGCGTCAGTCGCGCGACTTCCTCGCCCGCCGCGGAGACGAGTGCGACCGACTCCGCCTCGACGTCGTCGCCGAGTGCGCCGTGCGGGTAGTCGGTGGTACGTCCGGCGAGAACCGCGACGCGCCCGTCGGCGGCGACGGGTCGAGCGTCGGGGAGGGCGTCCACGTCCGCGAGTCGCCTGTCGTCGCCGCGGCGGACGCTCACTCGGCCGTCCCCGAGGACGGTGGCGACGGCGTCGC
>NZ_WPCD01000112.1:0-12155 GCF_009741955.1 Halogeometricum sp. CBA1124
ACCACCGCGTCGGCGGCGTCGTCGCGGAGGGGGAGGGCGGTGGCGTCGCCGCGGACCACGTCCCACTCGGCGTCGGGGAGGTACGCCCCGAGATTCTCGCGGGCGCCGCGGGCCATCTTCCACTGCGCGTCGTTGCCGACGGCGCGGGCGCCGACCAGACCGGCCTCGATGAGGATGCCGCCGGTGCCGCACATCGGGTCGACCACCGTCGCGTCCGGCAGGGCGGGGCCGGCGGCGAGGTTGACGTACGCCCGCGCGTCGAGGGGGTTCATGCTCCCCGGTTGGAAGAACGGTCGGTCGGTCGGCGCGCGAGTGCCGAAGTCGCGGACGCTCGCGGCCGCCTCCCAGCCGAGGAGGCAGGTGCCGTCCGAGAAACAGGCGCGCAGGACGTGGTCGGGGTCGTCGAGGTCGACATCGAACCCGCGGTCGACGAGGACGCCGCCGAGAGCGCGTTCGGCGGCCGACGCGCTCACGCCCGACGAGGAGCGGACGTCGCGTCCGCGGACCGCGACGCTCCCCGTCCGGTCGACCGAGGCGGCCCGGAGGAGGGCGACGGCGCTCTCCACGTCGGCGTCGGTCCGCCCGACGAGTTCGGAGACGCGGTGGGTGTACGCGAGCGTCGGCACGCGACCGAGGCGGACGCCGCGGGCCGTCGCCAGACCGGGCGCGACGCGTTCGACGGCCGTCGCGGCGGCGCGTTCGGCTTCGAGGGCGGCGAGGGATTCGTCGTCCGCCTCGCCGGCCAGTTCGAGGCAGTACACGCTCGGAGCGAGTCCATCCGCGCGTATCAGCGTGTCGATGCGGCCGGTCGGTGGGTTCCCTCGCGGTCGTTCGGCCCCGTCGCGCCCCGACCGGTTCACCCGGGAGAGCCGTCCGAACCGACAGTATAAGTCGCCGGCCGGTCACTCCCCGACGATGGCCGACCCCGTCCCGTTCGTTTCGCTCCCCGCCGCGGTTCCCCTCCTCGACGCCGTCCTCTGGGTCGCCGCGTTCGCCTTCTACGGCCTCGGCGACTACGCCACCACCGTCGCGGCGACGACGCGCCCCGGCGCGCGCGAGCGAAACCCGGTCCTGCGCCGCCTGTTCGACGGGCTTCCCCTCCCGCCGGCGGTGACGTTCGCCGCCGCGAAACTCCTCGCGTTCGCGTTCTTCTTCGTCGGCTACCGCTCCGTCGACCCGTCGCCGCTCCGTCCGTTGATTCCGGGCGTCGTCGCCGCCATCGGCGTCCTCGTCACCGTCCAGAACCTCCGAGTGCTCGGTTGCGACCGTTCCTCCCGTCAGCGACTGCACTAACCTTTTTCAACCTTAAATACGTCGTTTAAGTCGTCGCATGACCGACCCCAAGGACACTATCAACATAGAGAACGTCGTCGCCTCGACCGGTATCGGTCAGGAACTCGACCTTCAAAGCGTGGCGATGGATCTCGAGGGTGCGGACTACGACCCCGAGCAGTTTCCCGGACTCGTCTACCGGACGCAAGATCCGAAATCTGCGGCGCTCATCTTCCGCTCCGGAAAAATCGTCTGCACCGGCGCGAAATCGACCGACGACGTGCACGAGAGCCTCGAACTCGTCTTCGAGAAACTCCGCGCGCTCCAGATTCCCGTCGAGGACGACCCCGAGATAACGGTCCAGAACATCGTCACCTCGGCGGACCTCGGCCGCAATCTGAACCTCAACGCCATCGCTATCGGCCTCGGGCTGGAGAACATCGAGTACGAGCCCGAGCAGTTCCCCGGGTTGGTCTACCGCCTCGACGAACCGGACGTCGTCGCGCTGCTGTTCGGGTCGGGCAAACTCGTCATCACGGGCGGCAAACACCCCTCGGACGCCGAGCAGGCCGTGGACGAAATCGTCTCGCGATTGAGCGACCTCGGCCTGTACGACGGGTAACGTGTCTCCGCTTTTCGACCGCAAACGCACGCGCCTAAGTCGTCGGCGTCTCTCAGTTCGACCATGTCGCTAGCCACCACGCCGTTGCAGTCGGCGGCGACGGGGAGCCCCCTCGCCGTCGCGGGAACGTTCGCCTCGTTGGCGTTGTTCCTCTCCATCACCGCGCACGTCGCCGCGAGAAACGTCCTCGGCGACGTGCCGGTCAAGTACGCCTTCGTCGTCGGTCCCATCCCGGCGGCCGTCGCCGTCGTCTTCACCGCGTTCGAGTTGAACTCCTTCGTCGCCATCTTCCTCGCCGTCGGCCTCGACGCGTCGCCGTGAAGTACCTCTACGGGCAGTCGAACCGCCTCTCGGCGTACGTCACGTTCGTCCACGTCGTCGTCTCCATCATCCTCGGCGCCGTCCTGTTCGGCCTCCTGTTGCTCCTGAGTTCGGCGCCCGGGTAGCCGGAAACGCCCGCCGCGTTCGGTCGGCGCGTTCCGCCGGTGCGTTCCTCGCGGCGGCCGTCTCGGCCCTCGTCGCGCCGCCGTCCGGCCTCGCCGGGCGCACACGACCCGCCGCAGTCCGCACCGGTGGCCGCAGTCGCCCACTTTCTTTGCGCCGTCGACTCGAACAACCGTCATGAAGCTCCGCGAACTCGTCTGGAACGGCTCGGAACGCCGCCCGCGCGCCCCCGTTCGCCTGACCCTCGCCGTCGTCGCGCTGGTCCTCGTCGTCGTGGCCGTCGGCGTCGTCTTCAGCGTCTTCAGCGCCGCGCTGACGCTGTCGAGCGGCCTCGCCGCCTCGTTCGTCTCCATCCTCCTGCCGGGTGTTCTGGCCGTCGTCCTCGGCGTCGTCGTCGACCGTCGCCGCGTGTCGGACCTCGGACTCGGCTTCGACCGGGACTGGTGGCTGGACCTCGGCTTCGGC
This sequence comes from Halogeometricum sp. CBA1124, assembly GCF_009741955.1. Classification (NCBI taxonomy): domain Archaea; kingdom Methanobacteriati; phylum Methanobacteriota; class Halobacteria; order Halobacteriales; family Haloferacaceae; genus Halogeometricum; species Halogeometricum sp. CBA1124. The sequence continues at coordinate 2,804 of NZ_WPCD01000112.1, forward strand.
CTGTTCCTCGGCGCCGCTCTCATGACCGTCATCTTCCTCCTCGCCCTCGCCGTCGGTTGGGTTCGCGTCGACGGGACGTTCACCGGTGGCTCTCGGGGCTTCCTCGCCGGGTTCGCGCTCCTGACGCTCCAGTTTCTCGCCGTCGGCTTCGCCGAGGAGATACTCCTGCGGGGCTACCTCCTGACGAACGTCGCCGAGGGGTTGGCCGGCTACACCTCACGCGCCGTCGCCGCGGGCGTCGCCGTCCTCGTCTCCTCCGTCGTCTTCGGCGCCGCGCACCTTCTGAACCCGAACGCGACGCTCGTGAGTACGGCCGGCATCTCGCTGGCGGGTATCTTCCTCGCCGTCGGCTACGTGTTGACGGACGAACTCGCCATTCCCGTCGGTCTGCACGTCACGTGGAACCTGTTTCAGGGCGGCGTGTACGGCTTCCCCGTCAGCGGACTCGGCATCGGCGCGAACGTCGTCGACACCGCGGAGACGGGGCCGGACCTGTTCACCGGCGGCGCGTTCGGCCCCGAGGCGGGTCTGCTCGGCGTCCTCGGAACCGTCCTCGGAACCGCCCTCGTCGTCGCCTACGTCCGGTGGCGGTACGGCGAGGCGCGACTCGCGCCCGGCCTGTTCGAACCGGACCTGCGCTGGCGCGACTGACCCGGTTCGCGACCGGACGGACGGGTACTCGACGGGCCGTCACTCGCGGGACGGCTACTCGACGAGTCGCTCGATTTCGGTGACGAGGATGCCCGACGCGCCCACCTGTTTCAGGTCGTTCACCACCTCGAACACGAGGCGTTCGTCCACGACGGCGTGGACGGCGACCATGTCGTCGCCCGCCACGTCCATCACCGTCGGACCGCCCAGTCCCGGCAGCACCTCGCGCACGTCGTCCAGACTGTCGCGGGGCGCGTTCATCATCACGTAGCGCTTGTCCTCGGCGGCGATGACCGACTGGAACGCCGTCACCAACTGCTTCACCTTGGGGTCGTCGACCACGTCGGGTCGGGCGAACAGACGCACCGAGGAGGCGAGCACCTCGTCGACGACGGCGAGGCGGTTCACGCGGAGCGTCGTCCCCGTGGAGGTGATGTCGATGATGGCGTCGGCCATCTCGACGTGCGGGGTGAGTTCCGTCGCGCCCGTCACCTCGACGACGTCGGCTTCGACGCCCTTCTCCGCGAAGTAGTTCCGCGCGATGGTGGGGAACTCCGTCGCCACCGTCTTGCCGGCCACGTCCTCGACAGACGTGATGTCGCCGTCCTCGGGGGCGGCGAGGACGAGGCGGCAGGAGCCGAACTCCAGGTCCACCAGTTCCTCGAGTTCGTGGCCCGACTCGCGCACCTGGTCGAGACCGGTGATGCCGACGGCGGCGGCGCCGTCGCGGACGTACTCGGGGATGTCGGCCGCGCGGGCGAACAGCACCGTCACGTCGGGGTCGACCGTGTCGGCGTACAGTTTGCGGTCGGCACCGCTCTCGATGTGGAGGCCGGCGCGTTCGAGGAGTTCGACGCTCGGGTCGTGCAGACGCCCCTTGTTGGGCACGGCGATTCGCATACGCGACTCTCTCGGCGGTGGAACCTACACCTTTCGCTCCCGGCGGGTCGAGGGGTCGGCGCAGACGGCCCCGGTCGGCCGCTCCGCGGAGTCCCTCACTCGGCCACGCGGACGACCTGTTTCCCGATGTTGTCGCCGGAGAACAGGCCGAGGAACGCGTCCGGTGCGTTCTCCAACCCCTCGACGACCGACTCGCGGTGGTCGACCTCTCCGCTCGCGACCCAACTCGCGAGCTGTTCGCTCGCCTCTCCGAACCGGGTCGCGTAGTCGCCGACGAGAAGCCCCTGAACTCGCGCGCGCGGCGCGATGAGAAGCGGCAGCTTTCGAGGCCCCGTCGGGACGCTCTCGTCGTTGTAGTGCGCTATCTGCCCGCAGACGGCCACGCGAGCGTCGAGGTTCAGTTTCGTGAACACCGCGTCCGTGATCGGCCCACCGACGTTGTCGAAGTAGACGTCGACCCCGTCCGGTGCGACGTCGTCCAGCGCGGCCCCGTAGTCGTCGGTCTCCTGGTAGTTGACCGCGGCGTCGAATCCGAGTTCCTCCGTGAGCCAGCGCGTCTTCTCGTCCGTGCCAGCGAACCCGACGACGCGGCAGCCGTTCAGCTTCGCAATCTGCCCGACGACCGACCCGACTGCGCCCGCGGCCCCGGAGACGACGACGGTGTCGCCGGGCTTCGGGTCGCCGACGTCGAGCAGTCCGAAGTACGCCGTCCGGCCCGGCATCCCGAGGACGCCGAGATACGCTGGCAGGTCCGCGACGTCGGGGTCGACGGGGGCGGTGTCGTCCGCGTCGAGGACGCTGTAGTCGGCCCACGTGCCCTCACCGGTCACGAAGTCGCCCGCGTCGTACCGCTCGCTGTTGCTCTCGACGACTTCGCCGACGATTCCACCTCGCAGTACGTCGCCGACGTCCCACGGTTCCGCGTACGATTCGCTGTCTCGCATCCGGCCGCGCATGTACGGGTCGACGGAGAGATACTCGACGCGGACGAGCAGTTCTCCCGCGCCGGCCTCCGGGACGGCCTCTTCTCTGAGTTCGAAGCAGTCCGCGTCCGGTTCACCCGCTGGTCGCTCCGCGAAGTACCAACTACGGTTCGTATCTTCCACACTCCCTCTCGACTCGTCGCGTCAAAGAGGCTTCGGGACCCGGTAGGCGTATCTCCATAATTCGCGCGCCTGAGGTTCCGAATCGTTTGAACTCGGTTTCGGTTCAACGACGTTGTCTCCCCGGCGTCGGAGAGGCTTCCGGGGCGGACGAGTGATGCCTACACGTCCGGACGGCCGCGTGGCGGCCAGCAGAAGCCGTTCAGTCCGCGTCCGCGGCCGTCTCCGCCCCTCGGGGACGCTCTCCCTTCGGTTCCGCCGACCCCACCGCGGCGGCGTCGAGACGCGCGAGCACCGCCGCCGTCGCCGCCGGTCGTTCGAGCACCAGCGTCACGCGGTTCCGGATGTCGCGTTGCTTCTGCAGGACGCCCTGCTCCTCTAAGTGGCCGACGTGCCACTCCAGCGTGCTCCGGGCGACGCCGAGTTCCTCGGCGAGGGCGGCGGGGCGCGCCTCCCCGTCGTCGAGCAGTCGCGTGAGGATGGCGCGGGCGGTGTCGCGGTGGTAGAGGGCGACAGTCGCTCGCTCCCACTCGGTGAGTCCGGGCGGGTAGTAGTGCGTCCGGCCGTAGAACTCCTCGCGGACGAGGCGTTCGGCGTCGACGAGGCGACGGACGTGGTGTTGGACCTGACCGGGCGCGAGGTCGAGCGAACGGACGAGGCCGTTGAAGTGGACGCCCGGGTGCGAGTCGACGTACGTTCGAATCTGGGTTCGTGTGTCGGTCATCTATCGCTCCCACCGACGCGCCGATGCGTCGACGTGTTACCCTCCGTTCGGGCTTCCGCGGGCGTAAGTTGGCCAGCCGATTCTCGGAATTCGGGAATCGGTCTATCGGGCGTGTCTCGGCGCTGATTTCGACGAAATTTGAACCGTGTTCACTCGGGTCACGACGCGACTCGCGGTCCGCCCGCACGGTCGAACCCGATGGAGTGATACGCCCGCCGGCGGAACGGGCGTGCATGAACACGCTCTGTCTCGCGGGCGGTCGGGTTCTGCGCCCCGACTGCACCGTAGCCGCCGCCGACGTGGTCGTCGACAGCGACGCCGGCCGCGTCCGAGCGGTCGGCGAGGGTATCGCCGCCGACTACGACGCCGACGAGACGCTGGACGCGAGGGCTGTCTGGTGCGCCCGGCCTCGTCAACGCCCACACGCACGCCGCCATGACGCTCCTCCGCGGGTACGCCGACGACAAACCGCTCGACTCGTGGCTCCGCGAGGACATCTGGCCCGCCGAGGCGGCCCTCGAACCCGAGGACGTGCGCGCCGGCACCGAACTCGGCATCCTCGAGATGATTCGCTCGGGCACGACGGCGTTCGCGGACATGTACTTCGAGGTGCCCGAGGTAGTCGCGGCCGTCGAGCGGTCGGGCGTGCGCGCCCGCCTCGGCCACGGCGTCGTCACCGTCGCGAAGGACGACGAGGACGCCGCCGCGGACGTGGAAGAGAGCCTCGCTATCGCCCGCGAGTTCGACGGCGCGGCCGACGGCCGCGTCCGCACCGCGTTCATGCCCCACTCGCTCACCACCGTCGGCGAGGCGTTCCTCCGCGAGGCGACGGCCGAGGCCCGCGAGGACGGCATCCCGCTCCACTTCCACGCCAACGAGACGACCGACGAGGTGGACCCCATCGTCGAGGAACGCGACCAGCGACCACTCGCGTACGCCGACGAACTCGGCATGCTCACCGACGAGGACTTCGTCGCCCACGGCGTCCACGTGACCGACGACGAGATTGCGCTCCTCGCGGAACGCGGCACCGGCGTGATTCACTGCCCCGCCTCGAACATGAAACTCGCCTCCGGCATCGCGCCCGTCCAGCGCATGCTCGACGCGGGCGTGACCGTCGGCATCGGCACCGACGGCGCCGCCTCGAACAACGACCTCGACCTGTTCGACGAACTGCGCGACGCCGCGATGCTCGGCAAACTCGGCGCCGAGGACGCCGCCGCCGTCCCCGCCGAAGCCGCGGTCAGCGCCGCCACTGCCGGAAGCGCCGACGCCGTCGGCCTGCCCGGCGGCCGCATCGAGGAGGGGGCCGCCGCGGACTTCGCCGTCGTGGACCTCGACGCGCCCCACCTCGCTCCCGCCCACGACGTGGTGAGCCACCTCGCCTACGCCGTCCGCGGGTCCGACGTGCGCCACACCGTCTGCGACGGGCAGGTGTTGATGCGGGACCGCGAGGTGCTGACGCTGGACGAGGAACGGGTGGTCGAGACGGCGCGGGAACGGGCGGCGTCACTGGCCGAACGGGCGGAGTAGGGGTCGTCGCTTCGACCGTTCGCGGCAGGGTGTCGTACCGCGAGGCGAGCGGACGCGAGCCTCGCGGACTCTTGTTGCGCCATCGATGAGCACCCTGTGCCCATCGAGTTTCGCTCCGCTCAGCGAGACAGCGTTTTTCAGACGAGGGTTCCCGCAGGGCCGCCTTGCGGCCGGAGGACCCCGAGTGTGGAAAAAGCTGGTTCGGTAGCGTTTTGCCCCGCCTCTCCGAACCGACGCCCATGAGTGACTACCCCCCCCGTGAGCGAGCATCTCGACGACGTCGAGAGCGCTCGCGAAGAGGGACGACGCAAGATGGACTGGGCGCTGCAGCACATGCCCATCCTGAACGAACTGCGCGACCAGTTCGAGGCCGAGAAACCGCTCGACGGGCAGGTCATCGGCATGGCGATGCACGTCGAGGCGAAGACGGCCAACCTCGTGGAACTGCTGGCCCTCGGCGGCGCGGAAGTCGCCATCACCGGCTGTAACCCCCTCTCGACGCACGACGACGTGAGCGCCGCCCTCGACGCCAACGACGCCATCACCTCCTACGCCGTCCGCGGCGTGGACGAGGACGACTACTACGCCGCCATCGAGTCGGTCATCGACCACGAACCGACCGTCACCGTCGACGACGGGATGGACATGGTGTTCGCCATCCACGAGGACCACCCCGAACTCATCGACACCATCGTCGGCGGCGCAGAGGAGACGACGACGGGCGTCCACCGCCTCCGCGCGATGGACGACGACGGCGAACTGAACTACCCCGTCTTCGCCGTCAACGACACGCCGATGAAGCGCCTGTTCGACAACGTCCACGGCACGGGCGAGTCCTCGCTGGCCAACATCGCCATGACGACGAACGTCTCGTTCGCCTCCAAGAACGTCGTCGTCGCGGGCTACGGCTACTGCGGCAAGGGCGTCGCGAAGAAGGCGTCCGGGCAGAACGCCAACGTCGTCGTCACCGAAGTCGAACCCCGCCGCGCCCTCGAAGCCCACATGGAGGGCTACGAGGTGCTCCCGATGAAGGAAGCCGCGAAGAAGGGCGACATCTTCGTGACGACGACGGGCAACCGCGACATCATCACCGAGGAGGACTTCGAGGTGATGAAGGACGGCGCCATCCTCTCGAACGCCGGCCACTTTGACATCGAAATCGACCTCGACGCCCTCTCGGACCTCGCCGTCGAGGAGTACGAGGCGCGCGACGCGTCCGCGCCTACGAGATGGACGACGGCCGCCGCCTGAACGTCCTCGCGGAGGGTCGCCTCGTCAACCTCGCCTCGCCCATCGCGCTGGGTCACCCCATCGAGGTGATGGACCAGTCGTTCGGCGTGCAGGCCGTCTGCGTCCGCGAACTCGTGGAGAACGGCGACGCCTACGACGCGGGCGTCCACGACGTGCCCGACGAGCTAGACAAGGAAGTCGCCGAGATAAAACTCGCCGCCGAGGGCGTCGAGATAGATGCGCTCACGGACGAACAGCGCGAGTACATGGGTAGCTGGAGTCACGGCACGTAAGCGTCCGCCGACGGGCGGAACGCCTAACCCGGAACCGCTTCATCACGAACGTAGATGAGCTACGAAGAACAGCCGATCGCGCGTTCCTCGACGCCGTCGCTTCCGAACGGGTGGTCCCCGCGGGCGGGACGTCGGCCGCGGTGGTCGGCGCGACCGGGGCCGCCCTCTGCGAGATGGTGTGCATCCACACGCTGGCGAAGTCGGAGCGGTCGGGCGAGGGGTCGGCGCTGGCGTCCGCCGGCGAGGAACTGGCGGCACTGCGGCGCCAACTGCTGACGCTGGCCGACCGGGACGCCGACGCGGTCGAGGCGTTGCTCTCGGCCGACGACGGCGAGCGCACGACGGCGGCGAAGCGCGCGACCGGGGTCCCCCTCTCGACCGCGGAGGCGTGTCTCGCCGTCGTCGAGTCCGCGGCCGTCGTCGCGGCCGAGGGGACGCCGAACGCCGTCCCGGACGCGGGAACCGGCGTCTTCCTCGCCCACGCCGCCCTGCGAGCGTCGACGTTCACCGTCCGGTGTAACCTCGACGCGATAGACGACCCGTCGGTCGTCGACCGGATGCGACGGCGAGCGACCGAACTGGAGGCGGACGCGACCGGGCGGTCGACGAGGCGATGGCGGCCGTCCGCGACGCGTCCTGAGCGCCGAGGACGCCCGCGGTCGGTCCGGTCGGCTACTCTATCTCGTCGAACGAGTCGAACACGTCCCAGCAGTCGCAGTCGAGGTCGTCCATCGACTCGACTTCGTCCGGGAGGCTGGAGATGGGCATCCCGCTTCCGACGGCGTCGCACTCGCGGGTGTGCACCGTGAAGTCGTCGCTCGACATCGTGAACATGGATACTGTTCAGAATCCGAACAACAAAAACTTCACTCTCGCCGCGCGCCGTGCGACCCGTTCCGTCGACTTCGCGTCTCCGACGGCGCTACCGGCCCGTCTCGCGCTGTTCGGCCTGCCGTTCGACGTCGGCCAGCGCCGCCTCCTGTTCGCCCCGGGTCAGTCCGCCGGACTCGACGTGTCGGCCGTCGTACTGCCAGCGCGGAATCGCCTCCCACACGGAGTCTCCCTCGCCGCGGTCGGCGGTGAGGAACGCTCGAAGTCGTTCGACGAAGCGGTGGACCATGTGTGTCCGTAGCGCGCCCCGGAACATAACGCTACGGCCGGCCGCGGGTCACTCGACGGCGTCCGGTCGGTAGGTGAGTTCGACGCGCCCCACGAACCGGTCGCGCCGGACGCGCCAGTTCGAGACGCGCGCGTCGGTCAGCACGTCGACCACGCTGTCGCCCGGCGTCGGCGGCGTCGCGGGCCGAAACGCGCTGCGAAACCCGGGAACGACCGTACTCGACGTGGGCGGCCGGACGCGGAACGTCCACCGACACGTCGCTGGGCCCGTCTCGACGCCCAGTCGGTACGGCGTCCGCCTCGTCTCGTCCGCGCGGACGAACGCCGAGTCGTGCGACGACAGGTCGGCGTCCCCGTCGCCGTCGCTCGGCGTCCAGTCGTGCGCGACGGTCACGCCCGCCGCCTTCCAGTCGGCGTCGAGTCGCGCCGAGACGAGGTGCGGTTCCGAGAACAGGAGGAGCGTGCCGTCGTCACGTTCGTACAGCACCGACCGCGCGACGGTCCGGCCTCTGTCGCCGAAGCCGAGTCGCGTCACGTCGTAGTCGACGGGCGTCGCCGTCGTTCGCCGCGGGTCGATTGTCCCGTCGCGCGGGACGACGGCCGGGAGCGAGTCGCCGCCGAGACAGCCCGCGAGTCCGGTCGCCGCGGCGACGCCGGCACCGGCGAGGAAGTCGCGCCTGGAGGGCATCGACTCCGCTTCTCACCAGCACGTGATAACTGTCCGTGACTCGCCGGCGCGCGGACGCGCCGGCGACGCCTACAGGTCGGCGCTCGGCGTCGACCCGCCGCGGACGACGTGGCCGTACTTCAGTAGTGCGACGAAGACGGTGCCGCCGACGGCGTTGCCCAGCGTCGAGGTGACGAGGAACTCGCCGAACGTCGCCAGCCCCATCGACGGGGAGACGAGGACGGCCGCGAGCACTTCGACGATGCCGGCGATGCAGTGCGGCAGGTGGGCGATGCCGATGGTCGTGGCGACGAGCCAGACGAACAGCGTCCGACTGACCGTCTCCTGCGCGGCGGAGACCAGCCACGACAGCAGTCCCATGAGCCACCCCGCGAGGATGGCGGCGGCGAACGTCACCTGCGGCGGATGGCCGACGAGTTGCCCGCCGATGTCCACGAACGCCTTGGGCTCGATGACGCCGAACGACGGACCGACGGTCACGACGATGACGGCGAACGCGACGGCGCCAACGGCGTTTCCGAGGTAGACGATTCCCCAGAGGCGACCGAGTTGCGTGAGCGAGGCGCGCCCGTCGAGGACGGGCAGGACGGCCAGCGCCGTGTGCTCGGTGAACAGTTCCGAGCGCCCGAGGACGACGAAGATGAACCCGACGGAGTAGAGGTTCGCGAGGACGATAGTGGTCGTCACCTCGCTCCAGATGCCCGCCGCGAGCGTCGCCACCGTCGCCATCAGGAGCGGGCCGAACCCGATGTCGAGTCCGGCCGAGAGCGCCGAGAGGAACAACCCGCCGGACGGCCGTTCCAACTCGTTCAGTCCGTCCTCTATCTCCGATTCGAGGATGGCGCTCTTCGGCGTCTGCTCGTCGGCCCGCGCCTTGCCGTTACCGCCGTCGGTCTCGCTCATCGAGTCGTGTCGTGGGGCGGGGGGTTCATATGCGCTCTTGCCGATTCCACCCCGGCGACTCAGCGGTCCAGAAGCGCGAACACGGCGCCGAGCGTCGCGCCCCACACGAGGTGGCCGACGAGACCAACCGCGGAGAGGTTCGGAAGCGGTGCGGGGACGCCGAGCGTGCGGAACCAGAGCGGCATCACGACGCCCGCCGCGACGAACG
>NZ_WPCD01000256.1:0-4551 GCF_009741955.1 Halogeometricum sp. CBA1124
CGTCCTCGTCGCCGTCGGCGTCCTCTCCGGCGGCCGACTCGCCGACTGGCTCCTCGCGGGCGCGGCGGTGGCGTTCACGCCGAGCCTGTACGCCGTGCTGTCGCGAACCGACCGACGACGGTAGTTCGGCGTCCGTCGGCGTCCTCACTTCACCGGACCGGTACCGCAGCCCAGTTCCAGCACCCGACTCGTCCCCTCGGGTTCGTACCGTCGCAACAGTCGCACCTGCGCGTCCCTGTTCAGGACGCGCGAGTGGTAGAACTCGTAGAGCGCGGGGTACTCGTAGAAGTCGCGTTCGCGGTGCGGGTCGTCGTCGACGTCCTCGATGACGTGGGCGAGACTCACGTGTGGCCGCCCCTACCGACTGGACCGGGCAAATAGCGTTCGGTGGTTCGACACCGCTTGGCACGGGACGGAACGGCCGCGGCGACCGAAAAAGCGACGCGACCGAGGGGTCGCCCTACGCCAACGGCGTCCGTTCGACCACGGTGCCGTTCACGGTGGGGTACTGCTCGACGATTTCGCCCTTCGACACGTCGCCCTCGTCCACCATCTCCTCCAGCAGCCACCACGCGACTTCGACGTGGTCGGACTTCACCGTGTAGAACTCCTCGGGGACGCCGAGTGCCTGCAGGTCCGCCTCGGTCACCCACGTCTTCCCGTAGACGATGGTGCCGTCGTCGGTTACCTCGTCGAACGGACGGCGGATGTTCTTCGCCATGCGCTTCAGGCGGTTGCGGTGCTGGGCGGCGTCCTTGAACACGGAGGTGCAGAAGTAGACGCGTTCGTGGTCGGCCATCTCTTCGAGGATGGCGTCCTTCGACCCGTCGACGGCCGACATGTGGCCGTCCTGCAGTTCGTAGCCCGCCTCCTGCATCCGGCGGTAGTTGCCGTCCGACATCTCGAACTCGTTGACGTTGCAGAACTCCGCGGCGCCCTCGTCGAGGAAGTCGAGGAACTCTTCTTCGGCCCGGATGCCCGGAATCTCGACGCGGGCGTCAGACCCTCCTCGCGGGCGACGTAGAGGATGTCCTCCCACTCGGTGCCGTGCATGTCGCCCCACAGTTCGTACGGCGGGTGGAAGCGAATCTCGTCCAGTCCGGCCTCCGAGAGGCGGCGCATGTTCTCGCGGCCGCCCGTGATTCCCGTGTAGAGGTGTGTGTGGTGGTCCTCGCCGAACTCGTCCTTGAGGAGTTCGAGGTAGCGACACGTCTTGTCGAGGGCCTCCTGCGGTTCGCCGCCCGTGATGGACGTCCCGAGGGCGTCCATCCGCTTCGCCTCGGCGATGACGTCGTCGTCGGACTCCACCTGTCGCTCGTTGGCGTACACGTCGGTGACGTTCTTGCGGTTCTCGCCGAGCGGACAGTAGAAGCAATCGCGCTGGTCGCAGTAGCCGTAGACGAACAGCACCATCTTCCCTCCCATGGCGCACTGCTCACAGCCCTTCGAGATCATTCGTTGAACACACGCTACACGTCCCACGGGCAAAAACCGTGCGAAACGCAGTTCCCGGCGTGGGACGGACGCCCACGGCGTTCCGGCGAACGCCGGCCGTCGCCCGGAGAGCGTCCCCGAAAACAAATATAGCCCGACGGCATACGGTCGGACGATGCTGTTGGTCCTCTGTATCGACCTCGACGACGACCTCGGCCGGAAGACGCGGTTCGACACGCCCGTCGTCGGCCGGGACAGCGTCGAAGCCGTCGCGGTCGCTCTCGCCACCGCCGACCCGGAGGACTCAGACTCGAACGTCCTGTTTCAGGGCATCCACGAACACGACTTGCTCGTCGCCGACCCAGAGGTCGACGAGCAGGTGGAAGTCGCCGCCGTCACCGGGACGCAGGGCAGCGACGTGAAGGCCAACCGCGCCATCGGCGAGGAGATAGACCGCGTGCTCGCGGGTCTCTCCACCGGCGAGAACGTCAGCGCAATCGTCATCACCGACGGCGCGCAGGACGAGTCCGTCCTGCCAGTCATCCGCTCTCGCGTCCCCATCGACAGCGTCCGCCGCGTCGTCGTCCGACAGGCGCAGGACCTCGAATCCATCTACTACACGATGAAGCAGGTGCTCGCGGACCCCGAGACGCGCGGGACCATCCTCGTCCCCCTCGGCATCCTGCTTCTCATCTACCCGTTCCTCACCATCGCCAGCTTCTTCGACGTGCCCGGAGCGGCCGTGCTGGGCCTCGTCTCCGCGCTCCTCGGCCTCTACACCCTGTTCCGCGGCCTCGGACTGGAGACCGTCGTCGACGACGCCGTGAGTCGCGGGCGAGACATCCTCTACGAGGGCCGCGTCACGCTCATCACCTACGTCGCCGCTCTCGCGTTGATGACCGTCGGCGGGTTCCGCAGCGTCGCCCTCCTGGACGCCGTCCGCGCCAGTCTGGAGTCGACGCTCGCACCGTCGCTGATTCTCGCCGCCCTCGTCCACGGCGCGGTCCAGTGGTTCGCCGCCGCGGGCGTCACCTCCAGTCTCGGACAGGTGACCGACGAGTACCTCGCGGACCGATTCAAGTGGCGCTACCTCAACGCGCCGTTCTACGTCGTCGCCATCGCCATCGTCCTCTACGTCGTCTCCGGCTTCTTCCTCAACGTCAACGGCGTCGCCGGCCTCCCGGGCGTCCGGCCGTTCTCGCTGTCGGACCTCGCAATCGGCCTCACCGTCGGAACGCTGTTGGGCGTGTTCAGCACGCTCGCGTTCGCCATCGCGGAGTCGCGGTTCCCCACGAGCGTCGAACCGACGCGGGGGTGAGCGGACGGCGGGAGACCACGATACCGCTCGCCGGCGCCGGGACGCTCACCGACGACGGCGACGTGCGCGTCTACCGGACGAACCTCGGACCGATACCGAGACGCGGCCGGTATCAGGTCGTCGCCAGACGGTCGACGGACGAGTGGTTCACCGCCCCCGCGGTCGACAGACTCTCCTTCGACTTCCACTGCACCGCGGAGAACTGACCGAGCGACTCAGCGCTCGCGGACGACGACGAACTCCGCGAGGTCCCGGAGGTAGCCGAGCGAGTCCGTCTCGGCCAACTGGGCGGCGTCGAGGGCGTCGAGCGCCTGGTCCGACTGGTCTCGCGCGCGCTGGTTCGCCTCCGCGGGGGTGAGGTCCGTCACCTGCACGACCGACGGGCGGTCCATCTGTTCGTCCTGTCCGGTCGGCTTGCCGAGTTCGTCGGCGTCGGCCGTCGCGTCCAGCACGTCGTCGCGTATCTGGAAGGCGACACCCACCCGTTCTGCGTACTCGCCGAACGCCTCGACGGTGAACGGGTCGGCTTCGGCGGCGACGGCACCGAGTTCGGCCGCCGCGCGGAACAGCGCGCCGGTCTTCCGGCGTGCCAGTTCCATGTACTCCGCCTCGTTCGTCGGCCGGGCGACGAGTTCCGTCGCCTCCCCCTCGCCGAGTTCGACCATCGACTCCGCCACTATCTGCATCGCCTGGTCGTTGACTGACAGGAGGGCGAACGCTTCGCCGAGGAGGCCGTCGGAGGCGATGATGGCGGGGCCGTAGCCGTACTGCGCCCACGCGCTGGGCGTCCCGCGCCGGATGTCCGAGCGGTCGATGATGTCGTCGATGACCAGCGAGGCGTTGTGGACCAGTTCGATGGCGACGGCGAAGTCCACCGCCGCGTCGGGGTCGCCGCCGCAGGCCTCACAGGAGAGAATCGTCACCGCGGGGCGGACGCGCTTGCCGCCCGCCAGCGCAACGTGGGCGAGTTCGTCCGACAGTTCGGGCGGGTCGACCGCGTCGATGACCGTGCGGAGGCGGTCCTCGACCATCGACACCCGACGCTCCAGATACTCCATTACCGGTGGCTCAGGATGCAGCGACAAAAGAGGTTCCGGAACGGTGCGTTCTCGCCGTGCGTCGCCCGACGAGCGGTCGTCGGGTCGCTCGGCCACAACACTAGTCCGTCGCGGCACGCTCGTTCGAACGAGACCGAACGTGCGCGAACTACAGAACGTGGACGGCCTGCATCCTCGGGACCTCTCGCAGCGACAGCGACTGCTCGTGGTCTACGTGCTCGGCCTCGTCGCCGTCGTCCTGTCCTACACCGCCCTCTACAACTTCGGGATGCGAGCGTATGAGAGCCGACCGCAGTCGGTGTTCCGCTCCTTCCAGGCCGTTCTCGCGACGCTCACGACGACCGGATACGGAGCGGACGCGCCGTGGACGACGCCCGAGATGAACGTGTTCCTCGGACTCGTGCAGGTGACCGGCGTCGTCATCGGGTTCGTGACGCTGCGCGTGCTCATCATCCCCCTCTTCGAACGCGCGCCGCTCACCCTCGACGACAGGCTCTCGAAGAAGGAGGGCCACGTCGTCGTCGCCGAGTACCGGCGCGATACGGACCTCCTCCTCGACGAACTGGAGGCGCGGGACGTCGGTTACGTCCTCCTCGAATCCGACCAGACGGAGGCGAAACGCCTCTCCGACGAGGGCTATCAGGCGATTCACGGCGACCCCGAGAGTCCGTCTGACCTCGACCGGGCGTCCGTCGAGGAGGCGTCGCTCCTCGTCGCCGACGCGGGCGCCGGAACGCGAGC
>NZ_WPCD01000086.1:0-14011 GCF_009741955.1 Halogeometricum sp. CBA1124
GGGAGGCGGCGTTCGAGGACGTGCAGGGACGACTCGAGGAGTTAGCCGAGTACGAGGGGCGCGTGACCGAGACGCCCGGCGGACTTCTCGAACTGCTCGAACGCCAAGAGGACATCATGCGCGACGTCTCGAAGGTGGTCAGTTACGCCAGCCTGCGGAGCGCCGAGGACACCCGGAATCAGGAGTATCAGGCGCTGCAGGCGAGAGCCGAGTCGCTCTCCTCGGAGGCGCAGTCGACGGTGAGTTTCGTCGAACCCGAACTGCAGGAACTGAGCGAGGAGGACGTCGAGTCGTTCGTCGAGGCGGAACCCGCGCTGGCCGAGTACGAACACTACTTCGACGACGTGCTTCGGATGAAACCGCACACCCGGTCGGCCGAAGTCGAGGAACTCCTCGCGGAGTTGGGCGAAGTCGCCGGCGCGCCCAGCGACATCTACAACATGCTGTCGAACGCGGACATGACGTTCCCCACCGTCGAGAACCCCGAGGGCGAGTCCGTCGAAATCTCGCAGGGGAACTTCACGAAACTCCAGAAGCACCCGAACCGCGAGTTCCGCCGCGAGGTGTACGAGCAGTTCTACGACGAGTGGGCGGACGTTCGCAACAGCGTCGGCACCGCGCTGAAGAACAGCGTCAAGAAGGACGTGAAGTACGCGAAGGCGCGGAACTACGACACCGCCCGTGCGGCCGCCCTCGACGGTCCGAACGTCCCCGTCGAGGTGTACGACACTCTCCTCGAGACGGTGCGTGACAACCTCGACTACCTCCACCGCCACGCCGAACTGAAGCGGGAAGCGCTCGACGTCGAGGAGTTGGAGATGTGGGACCTCTACATGTCGCTGACGGGCGACGAGGGGCCGGAGGTCACCTACGAGGAGGCCACGGAGTACATCGTCGAAGCCGTCGCCCCTCTCGGCGAGGAGTACCAGTCCCGCGTCGCGGAGGGCCTGGAGAACCGCTGGGTCGACGTGTACGAGAACCGCGGGAAGCGCGCCGGCGCGTTCTCCGCCGGCACGTACGACACCCAGCCGTTCATCATGATGAACTATCAGGACGACATCGCGAGCATGTTCACGCTCGCTCACGAACTCGGCCACTCCCTGCACTCCGAACTGGCGAAGGACGAACAGCCGTGGCACTACGCCGACTACACCATCTTCGTCGCCGAAGTCGCCTCCACGGTGAACGAGACGCTCCTCACCCACCACCTGCTCGAGAACGTCGAGGACGAGGCGTTGCGGACCCACGTCCTCGACGAGTACCTCGAACGCTTCCGCTCGACGCTGTACCGCCAGACGATGTTCGCCGACTTCGAACACCAGATTCACACCGTGAGCGAAGACGGCGGCGCACTCACGCCCGACCGGTTCGACGACCTGTACGGCGACCTGAAACAGGAGTTCTACGCGCCCGCGAACGTGGACGACCGAATCGCTCGCGAGTGGATGCGTATTCCTCATTTCTACTACTCCTATTATGTCTATAAATATGCAACTGGAATTAGTGCTGCAGTCGCATTAGTTGAACGCATCCTTGACGAGGGGGAACCCGCTGCCGCCGATTATCGGGAGGCTCTGGCGATGGGTGGTAGTGCATACCCAATGGAAATACTTGAAACTGCGGGGGTTAACATGGCATCGCCAGAACCAATCGAAGACGCACTCTCGGTCTACAACGATTATCTCGGCCAAATAGCCAACCTGCTGGACCTCGAATAGAAAGGGTCACACCATTTGTACAGTCAGATGAATCGTTTTCAAATCGAACCAGTTTGTTTCGACAGATGATAATGTACCGTCACAACTATACGCTCAGCGCCTTATCTTTATAAACACGAACGCAAGATAAACGTGCAGAGTGCAGACATTCAGTCTATATTGACTGTGTGTTCAACTGGAAAAGGATGGAATCCGAGCTTGGGAGGAGGCGGTGATTATGATAAGAAAGGTAGATTACAAACTTTCACAACGGGCCAATTGGGTGCTTCGGCTGATGTACACCCCGAACGACGATGGCGTCCCTCAGCCAATCTACGGGCGCACGCGAATCATGAAAGCCATGTTCCTCGTCCAGCGGAAGCTCAAGGAGGAATTTGGTGAAGACGCAGGCTTCGATTTTGAAGCCTACAAATATGGTCCGTTCGATAAAGGGGTCTATGACGCGCTCGAAGACCTGATACAAAAGAAGCTCATCCACAAGATACCGGCTGAGGATGACTCCTCTCCCCGTGACGAACCACGATATGAGCTGACCGAAAAAGGCCAAGAGGAGGCGAAGCGACTGTACGAACAGTTGGACATGGAGAAAAAGAGGCTCCTACGATGGGTCCGATACCAACAAGCAGAGCGGCCGCTTGGCAGCCTCCTATCATACGTCTACCGGAAATATCCCGATATGGCAGCTGAATCTGAAATCTCTGACCGAGTCATTCCATAGATACACATCTTTTTCTGTTACAAATGCAGATTCCACCTCTCTGGTCACTATTCTTTACGGCTATCAGTCTTTTGGCCGGTCTAATTACATTCGGAATGGAGCATCCCCGGAAACAGTATCTCAAGAGCATACCAGATGTGAAGAACGACCGACTCGCAGAGGTCAACAACGCTTTAGGACCGATTGTTTCTGATGTGATTGAGTTCATGGAACAGGGAGATGACGGTTCTGCCGAAGACCTCACCGAGACAGACCAAGCGACTGTTGCTTTGGCTGAAAGCCTCTCCCCATCGGATGACCTACCGGATGTAAAAGAAGCAATCAAAAATTTCTATTTTCCTGAACGTATTTTCAAATGGTGCCGACGGTCGCATGATGCATGTTATGTCTTCTTTGTTTCTGGGGTTGTGCTGGGAATCATCCCAGCCGCAGCCGAGACATCGGTTGCTGATGACAAGATACCGGGAATAGCAAGTGCGGTTTCATATTGGGGTGCGGCGGGAGCGACAATACTGGGTGTAGTGGTGTTTCTGGCATTTCTTTGGCTGCGGTCAAAGCTTGACAATATGACTGAGGCTGCAGACTTCAAACTGAGCTGACTCGCGTTTCATGCGCTCCCCCTCTTAACATCAAACGTATCTCTGGAACACTTATTGTTTTTATTATCAGTCTCTTTTTCGGATGTGTTACACCAAGTCGGCCCCAAGTGGACAGTAGAGTGGCCAACCCCAGCCCCACACGACGATGAGTTCCTTGTCACGCTTATGCTAAGCCGGGAGCAAGCAATGGAGTTCGGAGACGAACTGATAAATTCGCTTCAGATGGATGGGCCGGTGTTGCGAGAACGAGATTTGAACCCCGCAGAGCCATTTGCATGGAAGATTGAGGATGGAGAATTAGTAACCAGACGAATCTCACGTCAAGCGTTTGAGGCGGTTGCCGAAAGTGACCGAGACGACGCTTACTCTGCGCATAGGACCCTCAAGCACCGTGCAGAATTTCGAATTCGAGGGATACTTTAGCGAACGCAGTAGTAAGATAGTACCCCGCATTTAACTAATCGAGAATTCGTACCTATATTCGTCATCAGGGCCAGAGATTAGGTAATTGCTCAATCCAATCCGAGATACGTCTCTATTTCCGATTCGCTATTAGTACATTGTCGATGACCTACTACAACTACTACGTCTACCAGTACTCGACGGGCATCTCCGCCGCCGTCGCCATCGTCGAACGCATCCTGAACGACGGGGAGGAGGCAGCCGCGGACTACCGCGAGGCACTCGCCCTCGGCGGGTCGGCCTACCCGATAGACGTGCTGGAGACGGCGGGCGTCGACATGGCGTCGCCCGACCCCATCGAGTCCGCCCTCGGCGTCTACGGCGACTACCTCGACGAGATAGCCGACCTGCTGGACCTCGAATAGGGCGACCGGGGCGCGGCCTCACCGCTTCCCGCGGACCGTCGAGAACCCCGTCGATGAACCCATATCCGACCGCGAGGACGGGACCGTCGAGAACCGCGACGACCCGGCGGTAGACTGCATCCGGCCATCATCGTCGTCCTCGTCGTCTCCGAGCAACCCATCGTCGTCTTCTTGCTCGTCGCCCCCGCTCGCCTCGTCGTCCGAGAACATCGCACGGAGGCGCTCGACGTGCTCTTCGAGTTCGACGAGTTCGTCGTCCTCGTCTCCCGTTCCGTCGTCGTCCGCGCCGTCCTCCTCGCCGTCGGCCGAGTCGTCGTCGGTCAACGAGTCGATGAATCCCTCGTCGTCGCCGTCCGACTTGCCGTCGTCGTCGGTCAGCGTGTCGACCAGTCCCGCGTCGTCGCCGCCCGACTCGTCGCCGCTCTCGCCGTCGTCTGCCCCGCCGTCGGCGCTCTCGGCCGGCGCGCCGTCCGCCTCGTCCTCGTCGCCGAGGTGACCGAACTGGTCGAGGTACTCCTTCAGTTGCGCGAACCCGCCGTCGTCCTCGCTCCTTCGCCGACGACGCGGTCCAGACGGTCGATTCGCTCCTCGTCGGAGAGGTCGGACCACGATTCGCCCATGTCGGCCAGTCGGAGGAGTCGCCGTAACTCGACTATCGCGGCGGCGTCGGCGTCGCGAATCACCGCCGGGAGGTCAACCGGCGAGACGTCGTCCGGGACGTCGTCGAACCCCGGCCGCGTCCAGCAGGTCCGCGACAGACGCCGACGAGACGGCCGACGCGAGTCGCTCCGTCGACTCGCGGAGCGACTCGCGTTCCTCCCCGGGGAGCGATCCGTCCTCGCGTTCGGCGTCCGCGCTCTCGGCCGCCGTCGTGGCTTCTTCGAACGCGTCGCCGAGTTCCGTCTCCGTGTCCGTCATGAGTGGCTCGGGGCGTTACTCCCCGTCGTCGTCTGCACCGTCTTCTGTCCCCTCCGCGTCGAACTGCTCGACGATGGCGTCGACCATCTCGTCCTTCGGGAGGTTCGCCTTCACGTCGGACTCCTTGGCGATGGACTGGAGTTTCGAGTACTCCATCATCTCCAGTAGCTCGCGGTACGTCTCCTTTCGGAGTTCGTCCATCTGCCCCGACTGGAGCGCCTCGGCCGCCTCGCTGGCCTTCTCGCCGGCCGCGTCCGACGCGTCCTCGGCCGCCTCCTCGGCGGACGCTTTGGCGTCTTCGGCCGTCTCCTTCGCCTCGTCGGCCGCGTCCGTCGCCTCGTCGGACGCCTCGGCCGCCGCCTCTTTGGCGGCCTCCTGTCGCTCCTCCAGTCGGTCGATAGCCCCGCGGAGGGCGTCGCCGACCGGTTCCTTGAACTCCGGCTTCCGGAGCGTGCGTCCGACCGCGACGAGCAGCGACTTGGCGAACCGGGCCGACAGCGACGGGTCGTCGTCGTCCCAGAACGTCAGCTTCGACAGGAGCCAGTCGACGAGGCCGCGGCCGAGGGCGCGTCCGAGCGCCTCGCCCAGCGTCTCGCCGACGGACCGGCCGAGCGACTGCCCGTCGACGTCGTCCAGCACGTCGTCGTCGCCGGTCAGCACCGAACCGACGTCTATCTCGTCGACGACGTCGTTGGCGACCTCCGACGTCACGTCGGCGGTGTCGCTCACGACGCCTCACCTCCGTCGTCGTCCGCAGCGTCGCTCTCGCCGTCCGACGCCGGGTCGCCGCTCTCGCCCTCGGCGTCGTCGGTGTCGGCGTCGCCGTCCGACTCGTCTCCGCCGGAGAGTAGCGGCTC
Organism: Halogeometricum sp. CBA1124; assembly: GCF_009741955.1. NCBI lineage: Archaea > Methanobacteriati > Methanobacteriota > Halobacteria > Halobacteriales > Haloferacaceae > Halogeometricum > Halogeometricum sp. CBA1124. The sequence continues at coordinate 5,638 of NZ_WPCD01000086.1, forward strand.
TACGACCGTCGCACCGAGGGCGCCGCCGGCCCACGCGCCGAGACTGCGCCCGACGAACGCGCCGACGGCCTCGCCGGCCGTCGCGTCCTCGTCTTCGAACTCGTCGGCCAACGGCGTGTCGGCGAACACCGCGGCGAAGTCCACGTTCTCGAACGCTCCCGCGACGCTCGGCGTCTTCTCGCTCATGCTTCGGACCCGGACCCCGACTCGCCGCCGTCGTCGGAGTCTTCGAACATCTGCTCGACGAGTTCCTTCAGCACCGAGGTGAGAATCTCGTCGAACGGCACGTCGGCGAACGCCTCGCTCAGCGACTCCTTCACGGAGCCTGCCGCCTCGGACACGCGGCTCTCGCCGTCTTCTCCGTCACCCTCGCCGTCCTCGCCCTTGCCGCCTTCGCCGCTGCTGAGGAAGTCACCGAAGAGGCCGCCCTCGCCGTCCTCGTCGGACGTGATGCCCTCGAACAGGCTCCCGCCGACGAGGTCCATCAGCAGTCCGCTGTCGCCGGAGCCGAGGAGGCCGGAGACGGCGTCGAGGAGGTTTCCGAGGAGGTTTCCGGGACCGCTGACCGCGGAGACGTCGAGCACGACTTCGTCCAGGTCGACTTCGAGGCCGAGGAGGTCGAGGAAGAGCCCTTCGAGGTCGAGAAAGAGGACGGTCGTTCCTTCGTCCTCCTCGTAGTCCTCGCTCTCGTCTTCGGCCTCCGCGCCGGACTCCGCCTCGGCGGACTCGGACTGGCCGTTGGAAGCCGCGTCGCCGTCCTCTCCGCCGCTCTCCTCCTCTTGCTCGGCGGCCTGCGCCTCACCGCCGTCGGTGAGGATGCGGCACTCGTCAGGAGTCTGCAGTCGGTTCGGCGCTTCGTCGACTCGCTCGTCGGACGGCGTAGACGCGTCAGTCATGGGTTCTCTTTTGCGATTCAAGTGGCCCACACTAAGCCATTCTGGCAGACAGCCCGCGAGAGTCACGAATTCTGGTGTTTCAGGCACTGACTGCTTTCTCGACGGTTGTTATTTTACGAGAATATGAGTTCGATATTAATACCGCTCGCGAACCGAGTCTTCCGGGGATGAACTTGCTCGCTCCGGTGCGCGCGTCCAGTCGGGGTCAGTCCCCCCGCGGGTACCGACTTCGCTCCTCGCTGTCACTCGGAGACGAAGAAGCGGGCCGGGAGAGACTTGAACCTCAGTCGCTTCGCTCACTCCGTTCGCTACGCTCTCTGGTTCAAGTCTCCCGTCGGAGGTACGACACCGCTCGCTGTCGCTCGCGGGTCTGTAACGGGCCGGGAGGGACTTGAACCCCCGACCGTCTGGTTAAAAGCCAGACGCTCTGCCAAACTGAGCTACCGGCCCTCGACCGTTCATAACTGACGGGTGGTGATAAGCGTTTACTCTCGCGTAGACTCTTGTACCGCGGCGTTGTCGGTCGAACTATGGCAGACGATCCGGCCGACACTTCCTTAGGAAAGTTCGTAGACGAATTCCTCCGCTTCGACACCACAGACGGGAACGAGGCGGCGGCGCAGGCGTGGTTTCGAGACCGACTCGACGCGTTCGGCTTCGACGTGTACGAGTGGCGGGCCGACGCGGAACGACTCGCCGCCCACTCGTCGTTCCCGGACGACCCCGCGGAGATAGCCGTCGCCGACCGACCCAGCGTCGGCGGCGTGGTGGAGTTCGGCGACCCCGACGCCGGCCGAACGCTCGTGCTGAACGGCCACACCGACGTGGTGCCGGCCGACCGGGAGAACTGGTCGTCGGACCCGTTCGAACCGGTCTGGTCCGACGGACGACTCACCGCGCGCGGGGCCGCGGACATGAGTCGGGGGTCGGCGCGGCCGTCTTCGCCGCGCGCGACCTGGTCGAACGCGTCGAATCGGGCGACCTGGAGGGACTGAACGGCCGCGTCGTCGTCGAGAGCGTCGTCGGCGAGGAGGAGGGGGGAATCGGGGCGGCCGCGGCCGCACTCGACAACCCCTACCCGTTCGACCGTGACGCCGCCATCGTCGCCGAACCGACCGAACTCCGGTGCGTGACGGCGACGGAGGGGACGGTGATGAAGCGGTTGCGGATTCGCGGGCGGGCGGCGCACGCCGCGACGCGGTGGAAGGGCGAGGACGTGTTGCCGCACTTCGAGCGCATCCGACAGGCGTTCTTCGAGTTGGAGTCCGAACGCGGCGAGTCGGTGTCGCATCCGCTGTACGACGAGTACCCCATCCCGTGGCCCATCGTCGTCGGCATCGTGCGCGCCGGGTCGTGGTCGTCGTCGGTGGCCGGCACGCTGACGGCGGAGTGGCGCTTCGGCGTCGCGCCCGGCGAGACGGTGGACGAGGTGGAGGCGCAGTTCGAGGAGCGTCTGGCCGAGGTGGTCGAAGCGAGCGACTGGCTCTCCGAGCACCCGCCGGACTTCGAGCGGTTCACCATCCAGTTCGAACCCGCCGAGATAGACGCCGACGAACCCGTGGTGCAGTCGCTCCGGGAAGCGATGACCGCGACGGGCCACGACGACACCGACCCGGTGGGAGCGACGTACGGCGCGGACTCGCGGCACTACGTCGCCGCCGGGATTCCCACCGTCGTGTACGGCCCGGGCACCGTCGAACAGGCGCACTTCCCCGACGAGAGCATCGACTGGGCAGAGGTGGAGACGGCCAGAGAGACGTACGTGGAGGCGGCGGCGCGGTTCCTTCAGTCGAAGTAGTCGTCAAGCGCCTCGTCCACGATGTCGCCCGGCGTGCGGTTCTCCAGCGACGCCCGGAGGCGGAGTTCGCGGTACCGGTCGGGCGAGACGGCGAGTTCGAGACGGCCGAGTCGGACGCCGTGTTCGGCGAGGGCGTCGGCGACCGAGCGCCCGTCGTTCACCTCGCTGGCGGCGCGGCGGACCTCCCGAACCGTCAGGTCGCCGTCGAGGACGGCCCACGCGAGGTCGAACCGGTCCGGCCCGGGGACGCGGGCGATGTGCTTGGCCGCGGTGGGCGCGATGTGTCCGCGGGCGACGTGTCGGCGCACGGCCTGCGGTAGGTCGTGGACGCGCGCCCACTTGCGGATGAACGAGACGGAGACGTCGCCGCCGGCGCGTTCGGCGGCCTTCTTGTACGACCCGACGCCACGGACGAGGGCGGCGCACGCCGCGGCGCCGCGGAGCATGTAGACGTTGTCCTCGTCGCCGACGGTGTTCTCCGAGAAGGCGCGGACCGTCGTCGCCGCCTCGGCGAGACTCTCGGGGTCGTCCGGGTCGAACCCGACGGCCTCGCGGGCGCGTTCGCCCGTTATCTCGGGGTCCGCCCGGACCACGGGCTCTCCGACCGGTTCCTCGCGGTCGGTGGGGAGCGAGTCGCGCCGGCGACCACCGTCGGGTTCCCGGTCCTCGTCCGTCATTCGTACACCTCAGTAGCGGGCCGGCCGATAAAAGCGTCTCCCCGTCCGGCGACGTCTGCTGCGGCGGGGTCGAAACCGGGGTTCGAGGTGGGCGCGTTCGCCCACCTCGGGGCGGGTCCGAGCGTGCGAACGTCACACACCGCGTCAGTCGCCGCGGTTCTCCGAGAGGTGTTCCCAGATCTCCGTACATCCCGCGCCGTCGTCGAGCGACGTGAGGTGGTCGTAGTCGTCGTCGACCGCCTCGTCGGCGTCCGAGTCCGGTCGCTCCTCGTCGGCGGCCGTCTCGTGGTCGGCGTCGAACGTGTCCGGACTCATTCGTCGTCGGACCCGTCGGTGAGGTGCAGTTCGGGCGCGACGTCAGCCGAGACGTGCTGTCTCCGACCGGCGGGTCGGGGGGGGAGAGTCGGTCATCGATTACCCGAAGGGACGGTACTCGGATAAGCGACACTTCGGGAGTAAACCGTACCTTTACTCCGGGAAACCAGAACCGATTGCCGTCATCTTCGACGCGAACTCTCGACGACAATCGACAGACAGCAGCCGATTTCGAACCCGCCGTCGCGTCACCGACCGAGTCGGCCTTTGCTCGCGCCGTCAGAGTGGGGTAGACCGAAGACCTATCGAGCGTATGGTAGTTGCGCTTCGCATCCTCGACGACGGCGCGTGGATATCAGTCGACGACGACCGGAAGGTGAGCGTGAGCGAACTCTGGCGCGTTCCGGGCGGCGGTTTCTGCGGGTGCGACCTGACCGACCTAGTCGTCGAGGGGTTCGTCGAAGTGGGCGTCGACGGTCGGACGGTCGACGTTCGAGCGTACGGGCAGTGCATCGCCTGCGGGGCCGCCGGGACGACCGACTGGACGCCGGTCGGCCGCCTCGTCGAGGGCGAATTCCGTCACCTGGACCGCGAGGGCGTCCTCAGCCCCGTCGCCGGCGAGTAACCGGCAACGAGTTCCGCTATACGGAAGCACCGGGCAGGGTTGACGAGAGGAACTGGCCTATGGGGACGGGGTTCCAGAGGAGTGTACGACCATGCCCACGGACGTCGAACGCTGGAAGTCAGAGGTGTACGGCAACGAGATACGCGACCACCTGTACGAGTTCGCGGAGGAGGGGTGGAGCGCCATCCCGGAGGACGAACGCGACGCGTGGTTCGAGCGCTTCAAGTGGTGGGGGCTGTACCACCAGCGGAACGGTCAGGAGTCGTACTTCATGATGCGCATCGGAACGCCGAACGGCGTCCTCGAACCGGGGCAACTGCGCGTCGTCGGCGAGATAGCCGAGGAGTACGCCACCGGGCCGGGGACGAACCCCATCTTCGGCGACGCCTACGCGGACTTCACGACGCGACAGTCCATCCAACTGCACTGGATAAACATCGAGGACGTGCCCGCCATCTTCGAGAAACTGGAGGAAAACGGCATGTCCACCCAGCAGGCCTGCGGCGACTCCTGGCGGAACATCGTCGGCAACCCCGTCGCCGGCAAGGACGCCGAGGAAGTCGTGGACGCGTGGCCGGTCATCCGCGACCTCAACGAGACGTTCAAGGGTGACGACGACCACTCGAACCTCCCGCGCAAGTGGAAGGTGTCGGTCACGGGGTCGCCCGACGGGTCCGGTCAGGGCGACATCAACGACCTCGCCTTCGAACCGGCGTACAGAGAGGTCGACGGCGAGGAACGCGTCGGCTTCACGTCCGGGTCGGCGGCGGCCTCGCGCGCAACGAGGAACGCCTCGCCCGCGACATCGACGTGTGGGTCCCCCCCGAGGACGTCGCCGACGTGGCGGGCGGCCTCTCCGCCCTGTTCCGCGACTACGGCGACCGCGAGGACCGGTACAACGCCCGCATCAAGTTCCTCGTGGACGAGTGGGGGCCGGAGGAGGTCCGCCGCGTCCTGCAGGAGGAGTACGTGGACTTCGAACTCGCCGCCGCGGGCCGCGACGTTCGGGACGAGTACACCTACAACGCCGGCGACGGCGGCCGAAACGACCTCGTCGGCGTCCACGAACAGAAGGACGGGAGCTACTTCGTCGGCCTGAACGTCCTCGTCGGCCGGATGGGGGCCGCCGACGTCCTCGAACTGGCCGACCTGGCCGACGAGTACGGCTCCGGCGAGGTCCGCCTCTCCCAGCGACAGAACGTCATCGTCACCGACGTGCCCGAGGAGGCCCTCGACGACTTCCTCGCGGCCGACCTCCTCGACCAGTACTCGCCGGACCCCTCGCCGTTCATGCGCGGGTCCGTCGCCTGTACGGGGACGGAGTTCTGCTCGCTGTCCATCGTGGAGACGAAGAACCGGCAGGTCCGCTACGCCCGGTGGCTGAAGGAGAACGTCGAACTACCCGAGGACGTCGACCAGTTCCACGTCCACCTCTCGGGGTGTACGGCCTCCTGCGCCCAGCCGCAGATTGCCGACGTCAGCCTCCGCGGGATGAAGACGCGGAAGGACGGCGAACCGGTCGAAGCCCTCGACGTGGGACTGGGCGGCGGCCTCGGCGAGGAACCGCAGTTCGCTCGCTGGGTGACGCAACGCGTCCCCGCCGACGAGGTGCCGGGCGCAATCCGGAACCTCCTCGACCGGTTCGCGGAGAACCGCGCGGACGGCGAGAGCTTCCGCGAGTTCGTCGCCCGCCACGACGACGAGGAACTCGACGCGTTCGTCGACCCCGAGGAGACGGACTACGACGACCCGATGATGCACAACACGAAGATGACCTGGTACCCGTACGCCGACGACGACTCGATGGACGCGAGTCCGGCCCCGACGCACCCCGGCGACGCGCCGACGTCGGCGGACGACTGAGCGACGACAAGGGACGACAGCGATAAGCGCGTCCCGCGACGACGACTCTCCATGCCCAACAGACTGCTCCGCGTGAACGCGTACACGACGTTCGACATGCTCGACGGCGAGGCGGTGGGCCACGACTTCACCGAGGAGGCGTTCGCCGTCCTCAACGTCACCGCGCCGCGGCAGAACCCCGACCACGTCCGACTCGAACTCGAACTCGACAACGGTCAGTTGGACCACCTGCCGGCGCACGCCGACAGGGTGACGCTCTCGGCGTCCGAGGCGCGGACCCTCGCCGAGGAACTGGAGTCGTACGCCGACCGGGTCGAGGCGGCCCAGAGCGACGACGCGCCGGACCGATCGGACGACTGAGGGTCGCTCGTCGGAGGGTTCGGGTCTCGACGTCGCTAGACGGGAATCGCAGCGCTCGCCGTCGTCGCGTCGGCGGTCAAAAGTGTCGCGTCGAACTCGCGACGGAAGGGGTGGGGGGTGGGGAGTTCCGGGGGGAGATGGAACACCGTCGCGAATGGTGGGTGCCACTTCGACGCGCATCGTTTTCTACGGGACCACCGTACATATAACCAATCGAAACGTGTCCTGTACGCGCACTTTCGTCTTCGACGATAGGCTCGCGGGCGGTCACTCGTTCCAGCCGGCGCGTTCCCGCCACTGGGCTTGCTGCCGGCGTTCGGTCACGTGGTCGATGCCGTCGGCGAGGACGTCTCTGACGGCGCTCTCGAAGTCCGTCACGTCCGCGAGCATCCCCGACTGGAACGCCCGCACCAGTTCGTACGTCCACCGGTCGTCGACGGCGCCCGCCGGGAGGATGTGGTCGCGGAGTTCGTCCGCCCACGCGTCGTGTCCGGCGTCGCGGAGACGCGACTCCGCGACGGCCAGGTGGTCCATGGCGTGTCCGATCTGATGGTGGAACGTCAACAGCGCGCCGTACCCCCGGTAGACGTGTTCGAGACCGAGTTCTAACTCGTGGAGCGCCTCCCGTTCGGCGTCCGTGAGGTCGAGGTCCGGCCGACTCGACGGAGAGTGGTCGTCGCTCATACGCGAACTACGTCACGTCGACGCATACCATTGTCGGCGGACGGCGAGTCGATGGGCGCCGGAGGAGTCGCGTCGCCGCCGGACGCGTCCGGGCCAGACGAACGCCGCGTTCGCCGGGGAGTCAGCGGCGATGATACCGCTGGAACGCCTCGAAACCGACGAGTCCGACGGTGACGCCGGCGCCGACGGCGAATCCGAGGGCGAGTCCGCCGCCGAGACTCCCCGAACGGAGGACGCCGACGACGGCACCGAGGGCGGTTGCGGCGGCGACAGACGCGAGTGCGCGGACCACGAGCGACGTATCGACCACGGGAGAGCCGTTAGCCGCCTCGCAGAAAGTCGTTTTCCGCGCTCCCGTCGAACGGCGACTCGGCTCCGAGGACGAGCACCGACCCGACGACGAGGACGACGCCCGCGAGGGCGAGAGCGAGGGACGGCGAAGCGGCGTCGGAGACGACGCCGCCGGCGAGTTGGAACGGGACGACGGTGAGTCCGCTCGCCATCGCCATCGCGCTCAGCACCGTGGCGCGTCCGAGCGTCTCGATGCGGTCGTTGACGTACTGCCCGGCGAGCGAGCGGGTCGGTTCGACGACGACGCGGGCGAGGAGGAGGACGGGCACCGCGATGAGGGGGACGAAGAGCGCGGCCACCAGTCCGCCACCGACGACGAACGGGAGGGCGACGTACCACCGCCGGAGGCCGACTATCTCGCGTATCGCCTCGAGGCGGTAGCTCACGCCCGCTGAGACGAGGTTGATGACGGCGTAGAACCCGCCTAGCAGCGTCTCGACCCGAAACGGGAGGGCGTGGCCGACGACGGCCGACTCGAACACCGGTTGGAGGAACATGAAGACGAGGTAGGAGACGGCGGAGAACAGGACGTAGTAGTAGACGACGAACGAGCGGAGCGACGGCCGCGAGAGCACCCCGCGGACGATTCGGAGCGACTCGCGGATGCCGAGCGTCTCCCGCGCCTCGTACTCGTCGGGGTCCGACAGCGTCAGGAGGACGCCGACGCCGAGGGCGGTGCCGGCGCGACTACGCCGAGGCGTCGTAGCCCCGCGCCTCGACGGCGGGCGACGAGTTCGGACGCGTCCGCCTCGCCCCTCCACCCTCACGGACGACGACTCGTGGTCGGCGGGTGGCGGGATTTCGA
>NZ_WPCD01000099.1:0-12882 GCF_009741955.1 Halogeometricum sp. CBA1124
GTCGTCGGCCTCCCCGCCGAATCGTCGTCGGCTTCCCCGCCGAATCGTCGCCGGCGTCGTCAGTCGCCGTCGCCGCCGTTCTCGTCGTCCTCGTCCTCCAACACGTCCTGCGCGCCGCCGTCCTTCGACGGTTCCTCGGCAAGCAGTCGCCGTTCGAGTTCCTCGACGCCCTCGCCGCCGAGGGCGGACTCCGCGAGGAAGTGCGCGCCGAGAGCCGCGGGGCTGATGACGGTGTCCGCGCCGGCGCGCTTGAGTTTGTTCACGTTCTCGCGCTGGGTCGCCGCGCGACGATGGTCACCTCGGGGTTGAGTTGACGCGCGGTCAGGATGGCGAGGGCGTCCTCGGCGTCGTTGTTCGTCGCCACGACGACGGCCCTGGCCGACGCCACGCGGGCGCGCCGTTGGGACTCCTCGTCGCTCGGGTCGGCGGTGAGGACGGTGTATCCCCGTTCGGTGAGGCGGCGCGTCCGCTCCTCGTTGTCGGTGAGGATGAGGACGTCCGACTTCGGGCTGAGTTCTTCGAGTATCGGTTCCGTCAGGTCCCCGTAGCCGAGCACGAGGACGTGGTTTTCCAGAAGGTCGAGTTGTTCTTCGGTCATGCGTCCGAGTGCCTTGGAGAGTTGCGCTTCGATGAGCGGGGTGAAGACGACACCGAGGACGACGGCGAACGACGACACGGTGACGAGCAGCACCGAGAGGGCGAACAGTTCGCCGACGGCCGAGTTGGGCGTGATGTCGCCGTAGCCGACAGTGCTCCCGGTGACGAGCGAGAAGTAGAACGCGTCCAGCAGGTTCCGGACGCCGTCGAAGTGTTCCCGCAGGGCGAACGCGCCGACGGTGCCGTACGCCTGCGCGCCCGCGAGAGCGGACAGCGCGGCCAACTGCGTCGTCGTCAGCTCCAGTTCGCGGTCGAAGGCGCGGAAGTTGAGCCCGACGACGACGAACGCGACGGCCGAGAGTCCGATGAGCGGGAGCGACTGCTCGTTCGACTGCAACGCCCCCTGCGCGGCGGTGACGGGGAACAAAAGCATCGTCGCGTACCACCCCGCGCGCAGGCGCTTGCGGAGGCCGAACGCGGTGACGAGGAGGACGAACCCCGTGAGCGTGCCGGTGAACGCCGCCACCTGCTGGACGTAGCCCGGGAGGGTGACGCCGAACAGGACGAAGTCGGGCGCGTCGATGGTGACGGTGATGTTGGCGATGCCCGTGACGACGGAGACGACGCCAACGAGGAACGCCAGCACCATCGACGCGCGCGCGCCCACCCAGTCCCGTTCGAGCACCATATTTCACCGGTGGCGGGTTCGCTACTTAACGGGCACGACAGCGAAGCGATGCCGCTCGCCTCACAGGTCCACCACGTCCGCGGCTCTCTCGTCGCCCGCGGCGTCGCCGGTGTTCGCCGTCCCCGACGGTTCGAACAGGAGCACGTCCGCCCCCTCCGGAGCGACGGGGCGGTGTTCGACGCCGCGCGGGACGACGGCCATCTCGCCGGCCGCCAGTTCCACGTCGTCGCCCGCGCGGAGTTCGAGCGTCATCGACCCCGCGACGACGAGGAACAGTTCGTCCGCGTCGGGGTGACTGTGCCAGACGAACTCGCCGTCCATCTTCGCCAGCTTCACCGCCTGTCCGTTCAACTCCGCCGCCAGTCGCGGGGACCACGTCTCGTCGAACGATTCGAACGCCTCGGCGAGGGTGACGGGTTCGACCCGTCGGTCGTCGTCTGTCATCGGTGTCCCGAGAGACGGCGGGCGATACACGTAAATCGTTCCCGCCGAGAGGAACGTCCAGATGGAACCACTCCCCGTCGAACTGCTCTACGGGCTCTACCTCGGCGTGCTGACCGGGTTCGTCCCGGCCCTCATCGCGTGGGCGCTCGGCTTCACGTTTCGGTACTTCACGGGCGTCTCGATTCCGGGGCTGGCGGTCGTCGGTCTGGGCGTCGCCATCGCGGGGCTGAACGGCGGTCTGCTCGCCCTCGCGGACCCGGCGGTCACCGTCTCGGACGACCAGGTGCGCCTCACCGTGGCGCTGCTCGTCGTGTTGATGGTGACGCTGTACGCACACAGCATGGGCGACAAGATGGGCGCGAACCTCCCGCGGAAGCTCTCGCTGCGCGAACTCACCGCGCGGACGCTCTCCTCGGACGTGGTGGAACTCGTCGGCGGCCGCGGGCAGGTCCGCGTGAGCGTCGTCGGCGAAGTCGGCGACGTCGAGGGCTACCCGCCCCTGCCGGCGACGCTCCGCGACGAGATTCGGGCCAGCGAGTGGACGTTCCCGGCCGACGTACCGCTCTTGGAACTGGAGACGCGCGTCGAGGAGCGCCTGCGGACGGCGTTCGACCTCGCGGAGGCGTCGGTGACGCTGGACGAACACGCGCGGGCGACCATCGCGGCCGCCCCGGCGATGAGCGGCCTGTCGAAGCGGCTCGAACCGGGGACGCGCGCCGTCTCCACCACCGCGCTCGTGCCGACGGGGACCGCCCGCGGCGACGAGGTGACGGTGCTCGCGGACGGTGAGCGGGTCTCCGCCACGGTGCTGGGCGTCGCAGACGACGCCGGCGGGAAGAAGGCGGAGCGAGGCGGAGACGACGCGGCCGTGACGGACGGCGGCGAGCGAACCGCGGGTTCGCGAGGTTCGTCGGGGCTCCGGTCCGACGGCGGCGTCGACGTGTCCCCGCCCGTCGAGACGGTCACCGTCCCCACGGCGGCGGGCGGCGAGGCGCGCGTCACGCTCTCGGTCCGTCGGCAGGACGCGACGACGGTGCTGTCCGCGACCGACGTGGCACTCCTCGTTCGCTCCCGCGGCGTGCGCCGCGAGTTCGAACTGGTGACGCTCCTCCGCCGCGCGGGCAAGCGGTTCCGACGCGTCACCGTCCGCGACGGGGGCGTCCTCGACGGCGTCACCCTCGGCGAGGCGAACGTCCGCGAGGTGTACGGCGTCGTCGTCCTCGCGGTGCGACGGGACGGTCGGTGGACCATCGCGCCACGCGGCGGTCAGGCCGTCGCCGTCGGCGACGAACTGGTGGTCGCCGGGGCCTACCCCGACCTGGCGGCGTTCACCGAGGTGGTGTCGTGAGTCCCGTCGCCCCCCGCCTCGTCCTCCAACTCGACTCCGCGGTCCGATTGGTCGGCAGTCTCCTGCAGGACGGAGCGCTGGTCGTCGGGCTGACCGCCCTCTCGGCCGGTATCTCCGCCGCCGCGGCACTCGTCTACCGGTGGTACACCCGCGAACCGGTCCCGAGGTGGCTCTCGGCGCTGTTCGGCGGGTCCGCGGCCGCCTTCTACCTGAACGCCGTCGGACTCCTCCGGACGACGACGCAGGACCCCACGGCCGTCTTCGACCCGCCGCGGATACTCCTGAACTCGACCATCCTCGTCGCCGCCGTCGCCCTCTCGCCGGTCGGACGGGCGGTCGGCGACCGACTCGCGACCGACGTGTTCGCCGTCGCCGGCGCGCGTTCGATAGACGCCGAGGTGAGCCGCATCGTCCGGACCGTCGGGCGCGTCACCGCCGTCGAACTCCCGGCGGAGGCGTCCGACGTGGGCGACATCGACGGCTACGACCCGGTCCCCACGGACCGGAAGGAGGCGATGGCGGGCAAGCGACTCCTGTTCCCGCGCACCCTCTCCCGCGAGGAACTCGCCGACCGACTCGTCACGCGCATCAAGGAGGACTACGGCGTCGGCCACGTCGACGTGGAACTGGACGACGAGCGAAACGTCTCGTACCTCGCCGTCGGCCGCCGCGTCGCCGGTCTGGGGCCGACGATGCCGCCCGGCGTCGCCGCCGTCGCGGTACGTGCGGACCCCGGCGCGGGCGCCTCGGCGGGCGACGCCGTGCAACTCTGGCGGACGGGCGAGGACGGCGACCCCGAACGCGTCGCCAGCGCCGAACTCCGCGCGACGGCCGGCGACGTGGCCACCGTCCTCCTCGACGAGGCGGAGGCCGAACGCCTCGACCACGAGGAGACGTACCGACTCCTGACGCTGCCCTCCGACCCCGGCGCGGAACACGAGTTCACGTCGCTCCTGCGGAGCGCCGACGAGACGATGGAGACGGTCACCGTCGAGGCGGGCAGCGAACTCGCGGGCGCGACGCTGTCGACGCTCGACGCCACCGTCGTCGCCGTCCACCCGTCCGACGCCCCCGTCGAGACCATCCCGAGGCGCGCGCGGGGAACTCGCCCCCGGCGACGTGCTGTTCCTCGTGGCCCGCCCGGAGACGATTCGCCGCATCACGCGCCGGCGTCGGCCCCCGACGACGGGTCCGCGGGGACCGACGAGTCGGGGCCGGCGGCCGCCGACCGCTCGGACGACGACGACTGAGCGTCGGCGGCCGACGCGCCCGTGGCGCAATACTCATGACTCCCCGGCGGGGAACATCGACACATGACGACCGTACGTTGGCGCCTGTTCGCCGACCTCGCGGAGGTGGCCGGCGCGAGAGAGACCACCGTCACCGTCGGGGACGACGCGACGGTCGGAGACGCACTCGACGCCCTCTTGGACGGCCACGACGGCCTGCGCGTCCGCGTCTTCGAAGACGACACGCTCGCGGACCACGTGAACCTCCTCCGGAACGGCGACGACGCCTCGCTCTCGGAGACGGTCGACGACGACGACGAACTCGCCCTGTTCCCGCCCGTCAGCGGTGGCGCGGGACGGCGTCGCGTCTGACCCTCCGTTCTCGTCTCGGGTCCGACCGCTCGCGCACGTCCCCGTCCGACCGTCGCCTCACGTCATCGCCGCCGACGAGATGTCCGGGTGCTCGCGCACGAACTCGACCAGCGCGGGGGCGTACGCGGCGAACGGCGGCGGCGAGACGCCCGTCCCCGACAGGTCGCGCCGCGCGTTCGGCGCGACGTAGCGCGTGGGGTGCGTGTAGTACGGCACGACGGCGGGGTCGAACCCGGTGGCCGCGCGGACCGGACCCGCCGAGAGAAGTCGTTCGAGGAGCGACTGCGTCGTGGGGACGGAGACGACGCGCCGACCCGCCGCCTCGGCGAGGACGCGTTGCGCCTCGACGGCCGTCGGCGGGTGCGGGTCACAGAGGTTGTACGTGACGCCCGCGGAGCGGTCCATCCGCGAGAGCGCGTCGATGGCGTCCACCACGTAGTCGCGCGGGACGACGTTCAGTTCGGTATCCGACGCGCCGAGGGGCGTGAAGAGGACGGCGACGCGCGGTTGCCGGAGGAGGTACCGAATCACGTGGTACGGACCGTCGTACTTCTGCGTCTCGCCGGTCCGACTGTCGCCGACGGTTATCGCGGGCCGGTATATCGTCGCCGACAGGCCCTCGGCCATCCGTTCGCGGACGGCCACCTCCGCGCGGAACTTCGTCTCCTCGTAGTGGTTGGTGAACGACTGCCCCTCCCGGAGCATCTCCTCGGTGAACACGCCGTCGTACCGCCCGCTGACGTAGCAGGTGCTGACGTGGTGGAGTCGGGCGTCCGCCGCTTCGGCGAAGTCGAGGACGTGTCTCGTCCCGTCGACGTTCACTCGCTCCGCGAGGTCCGCCTCGACCCCCAGGTCGTACACCGCGGCGAAGTGGAACGCCTCCTCGGCGTCGCCGGCGAGGCGGTCGTACGTCTCCTCGGACAGTCCCAACCTCGGGTCGGTGATGTCACCCTCGTGGAGGGCGATGTCCGCCTCCCAGTCGTCGCCCGCGAGTTCGGCGGCCCGACGTGCGGCGTCGTCGCGGTACTTCGACTGCACGAGACAGTCGATTCGGTCGGTTCGGTCGAGGAGGCGACCGACCAGCGCCGACCCGAGGAAGCCCGGAAAGCCCGTCAGGAAGACGCTCATCCGCCCCCACCTCGCCGCCACGCGGTGAGTCGACTCGTCAGTCGTTCGTTCGCGTTCAACAGGAGCGTCCAGAGGCGGCGCGGCACCTCGGCGGGACGGGTGAGCGGTCGGCCGCGTTGCGTCGCCACGGTCTGCGACTCGGTGAAGCGCGTCATCCCAACCTCGCCGTGCCGACGGCCGATGCCCGAGTCGCCGACGCCGCCCATCGGCGCGTCCAGCGACGCCCACGCCGCGGCGTAGCCGTCGTTGACGTTCACGGTGCCCGCGTCGACGCGTTCGGCGACCTGTTCGGCGCGGGCCGTGTCGCCGGACCAGACGCTCGCGTTCAGGCCGTGCGGTCCCTCGTTCGCCCGTTCGACGGCGTCGGCGATGCCCGACGCCTCGTAGACGGCGACGACCGGCCCGAACGTCTCCTCGGTGGCGCACGTCATCTCCTCGGTCACGTCGGTCAGCACCGTCGGTTCGTACGCGTACGGCCCCACGTCCTCGCGGCGGCGGCCGCCCGTCAGCACCGACGCCCCCCTCGTCGACGGCGTCCTCGACGTGCGCCTCCACCTTCTCCAACTGGGCCGCCGAGGTGAGCGTCCCCACGTCGTAGTCGAAGTCGTATCCGGCCCCGAGGGTGAGTCGCCGCGTCTCGTGGACGAACGCGTCGAGGAACGCCTCGCGCACGTCGGCGTCGACGTAGATTCGCTCGACGGAGAGGCAGAGCTGTCCCGCGTCGAGAAGCAGGCGTGCGCGGCGTTCTCGGCCGCGGCGTCCACGTCGGCGTCCGCGAGGACGAGCATCGGGTTCTTCCCACCGAGTTCCAGCGAGCAGTCCACGAGGTTCCGCCCCGCCGTCGCCGCGACGGTGCGGCCCACCTCGGTACTGCCGGTGAAGCAGACGTAGTCGGACGCGGAGACGAGGGCCTCACCGAGTTCGTCGCCGCGGCCGGTGACGACGGCGAACAGGTCGGCGGGCAGACCCGACTCCACGAGCAGTTCGCGAATCCGCAGGGCGGTGAACGGCGTCCCCTCGTCCGGCTTACAGACGACGGCGTTGCCGGCCAAGAGCGCCGGGACGGCGTCGGAGATGGAGAGCGTGAGGGGGTAGTTCCACGGCGAGATGACGCCGACGACGCCGACGGGCTTTCTGTGTTCGGTCGTCCGCGTGAGGAGGGGGACGGCGCCGGTTCGGCGTCGACTCGCGAGGTACGAGCGGGCGTGGTTGGCGTAGTACCGCGCGGTGGCGGCGACGTCGACGGCCTCCTCGTGGGCGTCGAGTCGCGCCTTGCCCGTCTCGGCCTGCACCACGTCCAACAGCGACGACTGTTCGTCGAGCACCCGGTCGTGGAACTCCTCGAAGACGGCGATTCGCTCGCTCAGCGGTCTGTCCGCCCACTCCGCTTGCGCCGCGCGGGCGCGGTCGAACGCGTCGCGCACGTCGTCTGGCGAACAGGCCGGCACCTCGCCCACCGTCTCCGCGTCGAACGGCGACTCGACTGCGAGCGAAGGACGGTCGGCGACGGTGACGACGGCGTCTGCGAGGGCGTCGAGGCGGGACCGTCGGACGGTTGTCGGCGTCGAGAGCGTCATGACTCGTCGTTCGGTCGCGTCTCGTATAAGCGAGGGGTAACGAAGCGACGAGAGTCGGGGACTGCGGGGGTATCGGGGCCGCGTCCGTCGGGTCGAATCAGTCGGGACGCGGACGAGCGACGAACAGGGTCTCGACGATGCTGAAGGGGTCGTACACCGACTGGTGGCACTGACAGTAGACGTCGTTCTCCGCGTTGAACTTCTCGGAGCCCTCGGTCTTGTACTTCGGCACGCAGCAGAAGTGCGTACACTTGTTCAGCCACGCGATGAAGCCGTCCTGCGTGGACGCCTGTAGCCACGGGTCGTTCTGGGCGGCCTCCTCGATGCGCTCGGAGCGGAGGACCTGAATCGGGATGACGTCCTCGGCGTCTTCGGACCGCCAGCGGCCGGTCGCGCCCTTCCCGATGCCCGACTGCCCGACGCCGTTGCCCCACTCGCGGTAGTCCGAGAAGTCGTCCACGTGGAGGCGGTCACCCTCCGAGTACGCCTCGGACTGCCAGTCGTATCCGGGGTTCGACCCCGAGATGAAGTAGTTGTCCGAGTCGTAGTTGGGTTCGATGCCCGCGTACGACTCCACGCCGCAGTACTGGAACCACTCGGAGGTGTACGTGACGCCGGAGCCCTCGTAGTCTTCGGTCTCGGCGACCTGAATCTGGACCCCCTGCTGCTCGATGGTCTTCACTTCGGGCCAGACGCCCTTGAGGTACCCCTCGGAGTCGATTTCGATGGGTACCTGCGGCATCCCGCGCGTGCGGGACCGTCGGTGTTCTCGATGGCCATCGCCTGCGTCGACCCCCCGCCCGCACCGGGGGAGGTGGTCGCGGAGTTGATGGCGGCCGCGCCCGATGCGCCGACGCCGGCGAGTGCCGCGCCCCCACGACACCTTTGACGAACCGGCGACGACCCGAGTCTTCCGGGTACTTGTCGCTCATACACGAACCTTCGCCCCGCCGGTAAAAAGGGTGACGAAACCCGACCCCACGAACTGGTCCGTCCGTCGAATCACCCGTCTGACCGCCGCGTCGTCGGCGTCTCAGTCCGAGGCGCCGTCGCCCTCGGCGTCGGACCCGCCGCGCCCGCGGGTCACCGCCCACAGGACGAGACAGAGCCCTTCGAATCGCGCGGCCGCGTACACCCACCGGCGGACCTCGGCGTCGCCCGTCGTCGCGAGGTTCATCCAGAAGTCCACCACCTGCTTCGGCCGGAGGAGTTCGACGAGTCCGAGCACGAGGAGGGTCGCTCTGAGCAACATAGTCGTACGGAGACCCGACGCGTCCAAAAGCGTGCCGCCGCGCCCGAGCGTCGGGCAATTTTTTCTAACGACTCGTGGCTTTTACACAGATGCGAGTATAGCCTTGGTCATGGAGTTACACACGCGAGACGTGAGGCGGGACGTCCGGGAGCTCGGGGCGCTCCTGGGCGACGTGCTGGAAGAGCAGTCGTCCACCAGTTCGTTCCAGACCGTCGAAGACATCAGGACCGCCGCCATCGACTACCGGAAGGGCGACCTCGACTCCCGTGCGCGCCTGCTGCAGGTACTCGACGGGCTCTCGCCCGACGGCGAGAGCGTCGTCGCCCGCGCGTCACCACCTACTTCGAACTCATCAACCTCGCGGAGGAACGCGAGCGCGTCCGGACCATCCGCGAGGCGTCGCAGGCCGGCGACCTTGAGGACGGCCTGCTCGCCACCGTCGAGTCGTTCGCGGACGGCGACGCCGACCCCCAGACGGTCCAGCGCATCCTCGACGACGTCCTCATCGAACCGACGTTCACCGCGCACCCGACCGAGGCCCGGCGGAAGACGGTGAAGGCGAAACTGCGCTCTATCGCCGCGCGCATCGAGGAGATGGACGAACGCCTCCTCACCGACCGAGAACGGCAGCAGCTCTGGCGGAAGGTGGACGCAGAGGTGACGAGCCTCTGGCAGACCTCGCAGGTCCGCGACCGCCGCCCCGAACCGCAGGACGAGGCGCGGAACGTCCAGTGGTACCTCGAGTCCATCCTGTTCGACGTGGTCGGCGAGGTGTACGCCGAGTTCGAGGACGTCCTCGCCGACGAGTACCCCGAGGTGGACGTGCCGAAACTGTTCGAGTTCCGCTCGTGGGCCGGGTCGGACCGCGACGGCAACCCGTTCGTCACGCCAGAGGTCACCGAGGACACGCTGGCTCGCCAGCGCACGGTCGTCTTGGAGAAGTACAGCGACGCGCTCAAGCGCCTGTCCGGCGTCCTCAGTCAGGACGGGTCCCGCATCGACGTCGGGGCCGACTTCGAGCGCTCGCTGATGGCGGACCGCGAACGGCTCCCCGTCGTCGCCGAGGAGACGGAGGAGCGCTACCCCGACGAGCCCTACCGGCAGAAGCTGAAGCTGATGCGCGAGCGCATCCGCCGCATCGAGGACGTTCGCCCCGACGGCTACGCGAGCCACCACGAACTCCTCGAGGACCTCGAGACCATCGACGCGAGCCTCCGCGCCAACGGCGCGGACGCGTCGCCGACGAGTACGTGAGCCCGCTGATGCGGCAGGTGGACACGTTCGGCTTCACGCTCGCCAGCCTCGACCTGCGCGACCACCAGGAGAACCACACCGAGGCGGTCCACGAGGCGCTCGAACACGAGGGAATCGACTACCGCGGCCGCGACGAGGCGGGCCGCGTCGAGGTGCTGACCGAGGCCATCCTGCAGGACGAACCCCTGCTGGACCTCGCCGACCCCGGCGACATCTCGGACACGGCCCAGCGCGTGCTGACGCGCTTCGAGAAGCTCGGCGAGTGGCAGCGTGAGTACGGCGTCGGCGCCATCGACACCTACTGCATCTCGATGACCGAGGAGCCGAGCCACGTCCTCGAAGTGCTGTTCCTCGCCGACCAGGCGGGCGTCGTCTCCCTGCCCGACCACTGCGGCCTCGACGTGGTGCCGCTCCTCGAGACGGAGTCGGCGCTGAACGGCGCGCGCCGCATCATGGGGACGCTGTTCGAGAACGAGGCGTACGAGCAGGTGCTGGCCGCCCGCAACGGCCTGCAGGAGATAATGCTCGGCTACTCCGACTCGAACAAGGAGAACGGCTACCTCGCGGCCAACTGGGACCTCTACAAGAACCAGCGCCGCCTCGCGACCATCTGCGACGACTTCGACGTGACGATGCGCCTGTTCCACGGCCGCGGCGGGTCCATCTCCCGCGGCGGCGGCCCGATGAACGAGGCGATGCTGGCGCTCCCGAACGAGACGGTGACGGGCCAGATTAAGTTCACCGAACAGGGCGAGGCCATCGCCGAGAAGTACGCCAACCCGCGCATCGCCGAACGCAACCTCGAACAGATGCTGAACGCGCAGGTCCGGTCGCGGCACGAGGCCATCAAGGTGCCCGAGGAGGAGGTGCCCGAGGAGTGGGCCGACGCGATGGACACGATGGCGACTGCCGCCCGGCGGGAGTACCAGGACCTGCTCGAAACCGAGGGATTCGTCTCCTACTTCGAGCAGGCGACGCCCATCACGGTCATCGAGGACCTCAACCTCGGCTCACGCCCCGCCTCCCGGTCCGGCGAACGCACCGTCGAGGACCTGCGGGCCATCCCGTGGGTGTTCTCGTGGACGCAGTCCCGCTGTATCATCACCGGCTGGTACGCGCTGGGCGCGGGCATCCAGGCGTACCTCGACGACGGCGGCGACGTCGCCACCCTCCGCGAGATGTACGACGAGTGGCCGTTCTTCCAGACGACGCTCGACAACGCCTCGCTCGCCCTCGCGCGGACGGAGTTCGGCATCGCCGAGCACTACGCGGCCCTCGCGGACGACGACCTGCGCGAGCGGTTCTACCCGCGCCTGTACGACGAGTACGAACGCGCCCGCGACATCGTCCTCGACGTGAGCGGCCGGGACTCGCTCCTGAAGCGCCAGTGGCTGGACGAGAGCCTGCGTCGGCGGAACCCCTACGTGGACCCGCTGAACCTGCTCCAGACCCACCTGCTGTCGCAGACCCACCGGACCGAAGACGAGGAGCGGACGCTTCGGCTGACCGTGAAAGGCATCGCGGCGGGGATGAAGAACACCGGGTGACCGCGGAGGAGAGCGGCGAAGACGCGTCGCTCGGCACCGGAGGCTGCCGTCCCCCGACGGCGGCTACGGCTCCCTGATGTCGTACTGCGACCCGCACTCCGGACAGGTGTTACGAGTTGCCCGGTACTCGGCTTTCAGCCGTCTGCGGACGCCTCCGTGCAGACGCCTGTCGGGCACTCAGCTTCTACCATCTGCCCACAGTGTGGGCACGCCACTACGGCGACTCCCATGTCTCGAAATTTCGCACGAATATTTGTAAAACTTACTACCCTATCCGGACTTGTTAGCACCTGAGAACGTCGAAGACGGGGGATGTGATGGTCAGTCAGACCGCGGCGTCACCGACGCGGGTCGGCGGGGGGATTCAGACCTGGTTCCACGGCGCATCGTCGAAGTCGACGATGCGCTCTCGCGTCTCGATACTGCCGATGGTCTCGCGGTCCTCGTCGTCCAGTTCGAGTTCGAGCGACTCGTAGTTCTCCTCGACGTGGTCGGGCGAGGCGGCCTTCGGGATGGCCGTGACGTTCTCCTTGTCCATCAACCACGCCAGCGACACCTGCGCGGCCGTCGCGTCGTGCTTCTCGGCGACCTGCCGAATCTCGGGCACGTCGGCCACCTTCCCGCGGGCGATGGGGCAGTAGGCGACGAGTTGGTGGTCCTCCTCGACGGCGAGTTCGTGCAGTTCCTCCTGCGGGAGCATCGGGTGCATCTCGACCTGATGCGCGTAGACCGGCGCGTCGAGTGTCTCGATGGCCTCCCGCATCTGGTCGGGGCGGAAGTTGCTCAGGCCGACGCGTTCGACGAGTCCGTCGTCGACGAGTTCGTCGAGTGCGGGGAGCGTCTCCTCGGGGTCGTACGTGTTGATCGGCCAGTGGACGTACAGCAGGTCGATGCTGTCGGTACCCAGTCGCTCCGCGCTCTCTTGCGCCGTCTCGACGACGTCGTCGGCCGCGAGGTTGTCCGTGTCGAGTTTCGTCGCCACGAACACCTCGTCGCGGTCCACGCCCGAGGCGTCCAGGCCCTCGGCGACGTACTCCTCGTTGTCGTAGCCCTGCGCGGTGTCGACGTGTTCGTAGCCCGTCTCCATCGCCAGTTCGACGGCCTCGACGCACTCCTCGCGTTCGTCCATCTGATACGTGCCGAAGCCGAGTCTCGGAATCTCCATACCGCCGCCTCGGCCGCCGCGGTGTCAACGGCACCGGTCCCGGCAGTCCAATCGGGGTTCCGGACGCCGGTTCGCCGGCCCGCGACCGGGGCGGAGCCGGTACGAATAACCGGCCGAGGACCCAACGCCGAACCATGGCAGACGACTCTCAGTTTCTCGTCTACGGCGCGTACGGATACACCGGTCGCCTCGTCGCCGAGGAAGCGGCCGACCGTGAACTCGACGTGGTCCTCGCGGGCCGGGACGCAAAGCGGACCCGCGACGTGGCCGACGAACTCGAC